>VGEM01000286.1 GCA_016869315.1 Alphaproteobacteria bacterium
CGGAATACACCTTAAAACCCTGTCCGAATTTCTAGGACCAGCTCAGAATTCGCATTTCCAAGAATTCAATAAAATGCTGCATCGTTACCGCTTTCTGGAGATCTAGGTTTTTGTCTGGTCGTTCTTTGCGTCAAAATTAGTTTCGATTCGCTCTTTCGCAAACATTCAAATTGATGGGCTCATTGAATGATGTCCATTGGCACCTTGGGTAACATCGGCTGCGCATTCACTTTGTCCACGTCACCCGCGCCAGGCTCTCCCGATACCCCTTGAGGCCATAGGCCACCAGGGCGCATCCGATCACACCCGTGATCACTGTCACCAGCGTCAGCGAGTCCGCGATCCGCATTTTGTCGGCGAAGACATTGTCGGTCACCCAGCCGGTCAGCAGCGGGCCGATGCCCGATGAGATCAGCCCGACCAGGAAGATGTACGTCGAGGTATAGAACCCGCGCATTTCGTTGGGGCAGATTTCGTTGACGGCGGCGAGCGCCAGCACGGTTGGCGTGTTGCTGAACATGCCGGTGAGCACGAAGAACGTCAGCGCCGCCTCGGGCGTCGCCATTTGCGGCGCGAGCGCGCCCAGGGTCACCACACCGATGCAACCCCACAAGCACACCCGCAGCGTGGCGTCGACGTAGCCGCGTTCCTTCATCTTGGTCGCGAGCCAGCCCGAGCCCATGGCGCTGATGATGCCGGTCAGCAGCCCAGGCACGCCGTAGGTAATCGCAAACTTGGCCGGGCCCCACTGGTGGATGCGCTCGAAGTAGACCGCCATCCAGTTCACCCAGGCGTAGATCGACATGATCACCATGCTAATGCCGAAGTGATGGCACAGGATGGCGCGGCGGTTCTGGGCGAAGAAGGCCTTGATCTCGGCCATAGTCTTCTGCTTGGCGGCGAGGTCCTTTCGCGCCGGCTCCTTGACGGTGAGGACGAAGATCAGGGCCGGGATCAATCCCGCGAGGCCGACGAAGACGAACATGGCGCGCCACGGTTTCATCTCGCCCAGGGGGCCGAGATCGACGATCGGGGTCGAGGCCAGGAACCCAAACACCAGGCCGCCGCCCAGGTAGGTGAGCCCGGTGCCGAAGGCGGTGCCCATCACGTATAAACCAAACGCCTTGGGCCGGCTCTTGGGCGGGAAGTAGTCGCCGATGATCGACGCCGAACAGGGGTTCAGCGTCGCCTCGCCGATGCCGACGCCGACGCGAGCGAGAAACATGGTGAAGAAGCTGCCGGCATAGCCGCACAGCGCGGTCATGACGCTCCATACCGTCATGCCGATGGTCAGAATCGTCTTGCGATGCCAGCGGTCGGCCAGCCAGCCGATCGGGATGCCGAACAGCGTGTAGAACAGCGCGAAGGCGATGCCCTGCAGCACGCCCATTTGCGTGTCGGTGAGAAGCAGGTCTTTCTGGATGGCCGCCGTCAGCAACCCGACGACGATGCGATCGATGAACGCAAACACATAGCCGAGGCACATGATCGAGACCACGTACCAGGCGTAGCCTTGATTTGGATAGCCAGCCGCCGAAGCGTCGGCGGGCGCGGCTGCGCTATTGGACATGAAGCAAAACCCCTCTTCCCCGGAAGAGAGGCTAGCAAAGGGAGGGTACGGGAGACAGGGGAATTCTGGCTGGGGGATGCGTTGGCAAGGTGAATGCCCGGCCCTCCGACGCGAAGTGGCTCCGGAGGGCTGGATGATCAGCCTGCTGAAGCGCGTAGCGCGAAGGTAGGCCACGCTCGGCATGACCTGGAAAAACAACCCGTCATTGCGGCGAGTGCTGGAATCCAGCAGGCGGCAGCCGCGGACGCTGAATCATGGATGCCGGGTCAAGCCCGGCATGACTAGAAAATAATCGTAATTCCGGCGAAAGCCGGAATCCATGGGGCGGTAGCCGCGGGCGCTGAATCATGGATGCCGAGTCAAGCCCGGCATAACCAAGGAAAAAAGATGGCAGGCGGCCAACCCGGGAGCGGATAGTCTCGATCAATGCCCCATTTCGTTTACATCCTCGCCAGCAAGCGAAATGGCACGCTTTACGTGGGCGTGACCAACGATCTGGTGCGCCGCGTTCATGAACACAGGACCGATGCCGTCGACGGATTCACGAAGAAATACGGCGTCCATACTCTGGTCCACTTCGAGCAAACCGAAACCCCCGATGCTACCATCGCCAGGGAGAAGCAACTCAAGAACTGGAAGCGCGAGTGGAAGATCGAGTTGATTGAGGAGTCCAATCTGGAGTGGCGGGATTTGTGGGACGAGATCATCAAGTAACGGCTGAACCGTTTGCCGCTAAGTCTGCGCGCTAAACCATGGATGCCGGGTCAAGCCCGGCATGACAATAAAAGGCGTTACCGAGCGCCCGGCCGCCCAATACACGTGTACGCAAACCCCGCCGCTTCCATTTCAGCCGGCACGTATACATTGCGCAAATCGACCATGATCGGCGCCTTGAGCGCGGCTTTGGCGCGAGCGAGATCGAGGTTGCGGAACTGGTTCCATTCGGTCAGCAGCGCCGCAGCGTCGGCGCCTTGCATGGCATCGTAGGCGTCCTTGCACGCCACCAGACCCGGCAACATGCGGGTCGCCTCTTTCAGGCCCTCGGGGTCGTAAGCGCGCACCGTGGCGCCGGCCTTTTGCAGCGCCGGCACGATGGCGAGGCTGGGTGAGTAGCGCATATCGTCGGTGTTGGGCTTGAAGGTCAGCCCGAGCACGGCGATGGTCTTGCCTTTGACCGAGCCACCACAGGCGGCGATGATCTTGTCGGCCATTTTCGACTTCCGTTTGTCATTGATGTCGACCACGGTCTCGATGATGCGGAGCGGCGCGCCGGCATCCTGCGCGGTCTTGACCAGCGCACGCGTATCCTTGGGGAAACAGCTGCCGCCGTAGCCCGGGCCTGGGTGCAGGAACTTCTTGCCGATGCGGCCGTCGAGACCGATGCCCTTGGCGACATCGTGCACGTCGGCGCCGACCTTTTCGCACAAATCGGCGATCTCGTTGATGAAGGTGATCTTGGCGGCCAGAAACGTATTGGCGGCATACTTGATCAGTTCGGAAGTTTCGAGGGCGGTGAACATGATCGGCGTTTCGATCAGGTACAGCACGCGATAGAGCTGCCGCATCACTGCCTTGGCGCGGTCGCTCTCGGCGCCGATGACGACACGGTCGGGCCGCATGAAGTCGTTGATGGCCGAACCTTCGCGGAGGAACTCGGGATTCGACACCACGTCGAAGTCGGCATCCGGCCGGGTCGCCTTGATGACCCGCGCCACTTCCCGCCCGGTCCCCACGGGAACCGTCGACTTGGTGACCACCACCGTGTAGCCGGACATGTTCTCGGCGATTTCCTTGGCGGCGGCATAGACATAGGACAGATCGGCATGACCGTCGCCGCGGCGGCTCGGCGTGCCGACGGCGATGAAGACGGCGGTCGCGCCCTGCATGGCGGCCTTGAGATCGGTGGTGAACGACAGCCGGCCCTGGGCGGCGTTGGTCTTGACCAGATCGTCGAGGCCCGGCTCGAAGATCGGGATTTCACCTTTCTTCAGGCGCTCGATCTTGCCGACATCCTTGTCGACACAAATCACGTCAACGCCGAACTCGGAAAAGCACGCGCCAGACACCAGGCCGACGTAACCGGAACCGATCATTGCAACGCGCATGGAACCAACCCGCTCTTTGGTGTCGCCCCGGACTTGATCCGGGGCCCATGTCTCAACAATCAACGACGAAAATCGCTGACCCATGGACCCCGGCTTTCGCCGGGGTGACGGTTAAATGTTTGTACCGCTCTACCCCGGCCCCGCCCGATATTCCTTCAACAATCGTTCGACGATCGGCACCATGCGATCACGCATGTCGGGGTGCGCCAGCGCGAACGCGAGATTTGCTTCGACGAACCCAACCCGGGTGCCGCAGTCATATCGCCGGCCTTCGAAGCGGTAGCCATGGAAGGTGGAACGATCCAGCGAGCGATTGAGCGCATCGGTCAATTGAATTTCACCGCCGGCGCCGGCCATACGCTTGTCCAACTCGGCAAACACGACGGGGTCGAGCACGTAGCGTCCAATGATGGCGAGAGTTGACGGCGCTTTTTCGGGTGACGGTTTTTCGACCAGACCGCGGGCCTTCGACAACCGGCCGTCTTCACGCTCGATGTCGAGAATGCCGTATCGGTTCGTCATTTCGCGCGGCACATCCTCGACCGCGACAACATGCCCGCCGACCTGGGCATGGGCGTCGATCAACTGCTTGAGGCACGGCACACCCGACAAAACCATGTCGTCGGGCAGGATGACGGCGAAGGGCTCGTTGCCGACCAATGACTTGGCGCACCACACGGCGTGCCCAAGACCGAGCGGATCGTGCTGCTTGACGATATGGAGCCCGCCCGGCGGCAGCGTCGTATCCATCACCAATTTGAGCTCTGCGTATTTCCTCTTCTCGGCCAGCATCGACTCAAGAACCGGCTGCACCGAGAAGTGGTTGGCGATCGATTCCTTGCCGTCAGCCGTGACGAAGATGAATTCCTCGATGCCGGCGTCACGCGCTTCTTCGATGGCGTATTGAACGACAGGCTTGTCGATCACCGGGATCATTTCCTTGGCGATCACCTTGGTCGCGGGCAGGAAGCGAGTGCCAAGGCCAGCCACCGGCAAGACGGCCTTACGAACGCGGGAGGGCATGGATCGAGGGCAAATCCAGTTGATACGATGCGGCTTTGTGCCATGCCGACAGGACCGCCGCAATTGACCGGAATCACTTTGATTTCAGCAGGATATCCTTGGCCTGATTGACCTTGGCGGCAAGGTAGTCGGAGCCTCCTTTGTCCGGGTGCATCTGACCCATCAGGCGCCGGTAGGCGGCCTTGATGTCGTCTTCGCTGGCGCCCTCAGGGATACCGAGGATGCGCCGGGCCTCGTCCTGGCTCATGGCGGCAGGGGCCGCCAGCGGCCCGCCCGCCGTGCCATGACCTCCCGCCCGCCATTCGGGATGAGTCCGATCCATGAAGGCCTCGAGCAGCGCCAGGGAGTCTGGGTCGGCGCGACACTCGCCATGGAGCCGCAGCAGATCGTCGCGGGCCAGGGTCGACAGTTTCCGGCCGGCAAAAGTGCCGGCCAATACGTCACCGTCCATGCGCCCCGTGCCGTGCTCCAGCGTCATGCGCAAATAGCCCGAGCGGACGTCGCTTTCTTGCGCGGCCGCAGCGCCGCCGAACGACGCTGCCGCGCTGCGGAACATGCCCATGAACT
>VGEM01000287.1 GCA_016869315.1 Alphaproteobacteria bacterium
AGAGTATATCTATCAGTTGTAGTACACTTATTGGTTTGTCAAATTTATTTGACAGTGTGCCGTTTTTGTCATTTGTTTCGATATATCATATAGTTACGGTGATTTTGACCGGCACGGACGCCAATTGAGTGTCAAATTTCTTCGACACTTGCCCCTCAATCAAGCGAGGCGAAAACAGCTAACGCGCAGAAAATAAACGATATTCAGAATCTGGCATGCGGTTTGCGTAGAAATGAGAGCAAGCCTGCTTTTGGCGCTGCTGGAATTAAGAACGGGAGAATCCTATGAAGAAAATCACATCAGTATTGTTCGCGAGCGCGATCACGACCCTCGCCTCGATCGGCACCGCCGAAGCGCTACCGGCCGGCTGGGCGTGCGTCGGCAACTGCGGAACACTGGGCGCCGACGGCGTCGTGACGGCGTCACCTTTTTCGTCGGACTATGAGTGGATCTCGACCGATGGCGGAATTGGTGGCATCGGCCAGATTGGCGGTGCCGGTGGCACCAACGGGTCAACGTTGACCACCAACCTTTTCGCCGCCAATGCGGGCGATACCCTCAGCTTCTTCTTCAATTACATAACCGCGGATGGCGCCGGGTTCGCCGACCACGCATGGGCCACGTTATATGACAGCACCTTCAGCTCCGAGACAGTTCTGTTTACCGCCCGCACCACGCCGTCGGGTAACACGGTGCCGGGTTTTGGTTTGCCAGGCTTGGCTCCTGGCGTGACATTGGCCCCGGCTTCCACCGCGATCATCGGGGGCGGCCCGACATGGTCACCGCTCGGCTCCGATTCGGGGTTTTGCTTTGACGCCGGCTGCGGCTACACCGACTGGATCCTGATGAACTACATCGTACCGACGGCGGGCAACTAATAACTCCGCATTGGCGCCACCAACTTCGGCGATACTGGCGTTCATTCGGGCATGGCCATGGACGGCGCCACAATTGGCGGCGTCGCCATTGGCGCGCCGGCGCCGGCGGCCATGGCCCTGTTCGGCCTCGGCTTCCTGGGTCTGAGCGTGCTGCGCCGCCGTTCGCGCTAAGACAGCCGTCTCTATTCTCGCGTTCGAAGGCCCCGACCCCTCGGTCGGGGCCT
This sequence comes from Alphaproteobacteria bacterium, assembly GCA_016869315.1. GTDB lineage: Bacteria > Pseudomonadota > Alphaproteobacteria > Rhodospirillales > Rhodospirillaceae > VGEM01. The sequence goes on from VGEM01000287.1 coordinate 1,103, forward strand.
TCTCATTTGTGGCTTGGCCCGATCCCCTTGCGCGCGCTAAGCAGGCGGATACCTCCAGCTTGAAGGGTCACGCCATGTCCGCGCTGCATCATCCATCGTTGAAAGATCGCGTCGTCATTGTCACCGGCGGCAGCCGTGGGTTTGGCTGGTACATCGCCGAAGAACTGCTCAAGGCCGGCGCCAAGGTGGTCGCGACCGCGAGCCGCAAGCCGGAAGAGCTGGTCGAGGCCAAGTCCAGGGCCGAAACGATTGCGCCGGGCCGGTTTGTGACGTTAAAAGCCGATGTACGCAATTACGACGACTGCGTCGCGACCGTCGATCTCGCCATGAAGACTTTCGGGCGCATCGATGTGCTGGTCAACAATGCCGGCCGCGGCACCGGCGAATACCGCGTTGGCATTGCCGGCCGGGGCGCACCCAAGTTCTGGGACGTGCCGGTCGGCGGCTGGAAGGCGATCATCGACACCAACGTCACCGGCGTATTCCAGATGACGCGCGCCGCCATGCCCGAATTGCTCAAGAACAAGTTCGGCAAGATTTTCTCGATCTCGACCAGCCTGACCACCATGAGCAGTCCCGGCCTGTCGCCTTATGGCGCCTCGAAGGCCGCCCTTGAGATGAGCCATGTGATTTGGGCCAAGGAGCTGGCTGGCTCGGGGATCGACGTCAATATTCTTCTGCCCGGCGGCGCGTCCGACACGCCGTTCATCACTCAGGAGATGAACCCGGGTGCGATTGGAACGCGCAGCAACCTGCTGCCGGGCGACGTGATCGTGCCCCCGGCGGTGTGGCTCTGCTCGGATGCGACCAATGGCATCACCGGCCGGCGCATCATCGCCAAGTACTGGGACAAGACGCTCGCACCGCAACAGGCCTTCGAGGGCTGCCTCCAGCCGAAACACGATCTGCCGAACATCATGTAACGCCCGTATTCGGGCCAGACACGAAATCCTTCATCGATCTCAAATCAGCCCCAACCTTCTCAATTCCAATTTCATCGCCGGCGGCATCTTGGGGTCGATGTAGACGCCGCCGGTGCCGCTGCGCACATCGGGTGGCGCGGCGTCGGACTTCAGATACCGCCAGCCTTGAAATGGCCGGCACGGTTGGGCGGACGTTTCGATGTGGCGCGGCTCGACCTCGACGATGCATTGCGGCCGACCTTGGTCGTCGGGTTCCTCGCGCACCGCGACAATCGGCTGACGCACCTGGATGAAACGCCGAATCACCCAATAGAGCGAGCCGCCATCGAGCAACTCGTCGAGGCGCTTCGGCATCATCCGCGTGCGCATGCGGAAGTTGCCGTTCTTGAGACGGTACTGCTTCTGGCGTCGGGCGAGATGGTCAATGTCGTCGATACCGACAGCGAGTTTGATGAGATGCAGCGTCACGGCGCGCGGTTCAGGAACTTAACGACGATCAACGTGACATCGTCCTTCTGCGGCCCCGCCCCGCGAAACTCGGCCAGGCGCTCGACCAGCGCACTACATATCGCGGCGGCCGGCAGATGGAACGTGGCGCGGATCACGCCGACCAAGTTGTCGCGACCGAACATTCGGCCTTCGGCATTCTCGGTTTCCCAGACACCGTCGGTGCCGATCACCAGCACACCGTGGCTCGGCCAGTCACGCCGCACGCTTTCGCGAAACTCCCAATCGGCCTGTACGCCAAGGGGAATGTCGTGCACCGCCAATTCCTCGACCGCCATGGTGTCGGCATCGAAAAACAGGATCGGGCCGTGGCCGGCGCTGATCCAGCGCAGCGTCCGCGTCTCGGGTTCGAGCACGAGGTACACCAGCGTCACGATCGTGCCGCGTGAAGACTCTTCCGACAGGTGGCGATTGATCGCGCGCATGGCCGGCAGCAGGTGCCGTCCGTCGCCGGCGTGACTGCGCACCAGTGCGCGCACGCTGGTCATGGTCAGCGACGCCGGGATTCCGTGGCCGGTGACATCGCCGATGACGAGGCCGAGGCGTCGCTCGTTCGCCTCATCGATCAGTTCGAGAAAATCGTAGTAATCACCACCGATCGCCTCGCTGTAGGCGCCGACACCGGCGATGTCGAAGCCGGCCACGACGGGCGGTGTCGTCGGAAGCAACTTTTGCTGCACCTCGCGCGCCACCGCGAGGGACTCCTTGGTTTCGATATGGCTTCTGAGCTGCGGCACCATCACGTTGAACGCATCGGCCAGTTCGCCGACCTCGTCGCGGCCCTCGACCGGCGCGCGCGCGTCGAGATTGCCGGCCGCGAAGTCCTTGGCGGTGACGGCGAGCTGGCGCAGCGGACGGCTCACCGAGCGCGCCGCGACCACCGCGGCCAAACCCACCAGGGCAATCAGGATCACCGACGCGATACCTGCGAGCCTGACCTGCTCGAACGTCGCCGCGCGAATGGAATTTTGCGCATCATCAGCGATTTGCTCGATGTCGCCGGCCGGCACGATGTAAACCAGCGCCGTGCTGAGTCGTTCAAGTTGGCGGTAGACCCAGATCGAATCGCGCCCGCGGTAGGGCATTCGCCTCAGGCCGCCCTTGCCGACGATCAGATCGGCGACAAGGTCGTCGATGCCGCCGGATGCCGAACTTTCAAGCGGCGGTTCCTCGATCACCGCGTCCCATTCCCCGCCCTGCTCGGGCCGGCCGCTCGACGCAACGATCCGCACCGAAGGTGTATCGCCATCGAGATCGGGTTCGTAAGATCCGCCGCCGGCATCGGCGAGACGAATAATAAAGCTCTCGGCATTGGGCCCGAGTTTTATGCGGTCGTGAACCGAGGTGAGCTGCGACAAAATCTCGACGTCGATGCCGGTGACGCCGGCAATCTCGCCGTCGGGGCCGTGCACCGGCATTGCTGCCGACAACAGCAATCGGCGGGTCGACGCGTCGAGCAACGGCGGAATCCAGATCACGTCGTTGGCCGCGGTCGCCACTTGAAACCAGGCGCGCTCGCGCGGATCGTAAGCTTCGGGATAGCCGCCGTGGCCGGGATAGACCGAGTGCAGGCCCTCGTTGAGCGTGGTGTATTGCCAGTAGAATAAGTCCTGGTTGGCCGCGTTGAGACGGCCGTAGACCTGATCGAGCGGCGCCAGGCGGCGCATCAGATCGGGCCGCGGCGTCGCAATCGTGGGCACGAAAAACGCCTGGTGCTCGCGTGAGATGGCGAGCGCCTCGACCTTGTTGCCGCCGGCGAGCGCGCTGCGATCGAGCGAATAGGCGGTGCCCGGCGGCCACGTGGCGCTATCCTCGAAGGCGGTCGCGAGATAGATCGGTGGCGCCTCGCGATCGACCCGCGCGGGCTGTGCCAATAGACGCTCGACTTCCGCCGCTTGCACACGCAACGCCAATTCCACCAGTCGCTGGCGGGCGGCCAGCACGTCCGAGCTGTAATCGACCGCCTGCTGAAGCTGGGCTTCGATCGAGGTCTCGACCGCCGACTTGCCGGCTTCGGCGATGGTTCGTCCCAGCATGTCGGTCGCGCGCTGGCCGCGCCAGGTCAGCGCCACCAGCGGCAGAACAGAGATCACCAGGAGCAGCAGAAAAAGTTTGGTGTGGATGCGCATGGAAATAGTCCGGGCGCATCATGGTGGGGCGCGAACAAAAGATAAAGGCGCCTTGCGGCGCCTCGGCAACCAACAACAGTGGTGTTGCGCCCCAGCCGCCCTTCTTCAGCATCTCGTCGATCAGGAAGCCCTGGAACATGGTGATGCCCATGTCGGCGGCAACCTCGAAGGCACGCGGCTGATCGACCCGGACAAATATCGGAACCACGTTGCATTCCATCATGTATTTGATTGCGCGTTTACGTTCCTTGAGGATGTCTTCGCTGCCGGTTCGCCAGTGGATCTTGGCCATGCTGGCGCCGATGTATTCGAGGTCCACCAGGCCAACCGTTTGCGGGAAGATTTGATCGACTACGATCGAACAGCCTTTGGCCTTGATCAATCCGCGGGCCACCTGAAACTCGTCGAAATTCTCGACAATGTTGGCCTGGCGGAATTCGAAGCTGAGATTACTGAGCCGGTCGGGGGCCGCCTCTTCCAAGAAAGCCTCTAACCGGCCCCCTGCGAGTGGTCCGGGTTGAATGTCAGTTTAGGGATCGATTTTCGACCAGTGGCGTTCTGGCCGGCCGAGCGACCGGCCACGAGTCAGGCGAGGCCGGCCA
>VGEM01000288.1 GCA_016869315.1 Alphaproteobacteria bacterium
GGCGTGCCGTCGGCCGAGGCGATCAGGCGGGTCAAAGAGGCGGGCGCTAAACTGATCTGCTTTGCGCCGGCACTGGTGCTGGCCAAGCGACTGATCAAGCTCGGCGCTGATGCGCTGGTGATCGAGGGCCACGAAGCCGGCGGCCACGTTGGACCGGTCTCGACCGCGGTGCTGGCGCAAGAGATTCTGCCCGCGATTAGGGACGTTCCAGTGTTTGTCGCGGGCGGCATTGGGCGTGGCGACGCGGTTGTGTCCTTCCTGGAACTCGGCGCTGCCGGCGTGCAGATGGGCACACGCTTCGTGTGCGCCAGCGAGTGCATCGCCCATCCGAAATTCAAGCAGGCCCTCATCCGCGCCAGCGCGCGCGATGCCACCATCAGCGTCCAACTCGACAAGCGCTTCCCGGTGATTCCGGTGCGCGCGTTGTCCAATCAAGGCACCGAGGCGTTCCTGGAGAAGCAGCGCGAAGTAATTGCCAAGGTCGATCGTGGCGAGCTGAAAATGGACGCGGCGCAGCTCGAGATCGAGCATTTTTGGGCCGGCGCCCTGCGGCGCGCCGTGATCGACGGCGATGTCGAGCGCGGCTCGGTGATGGCCGGCCAAAGCGTCGGTCTGGTGGACCGCGAGCAACCAGTGGCTGAAATTATGCGCGAGTTGATCTCGCAAGCGGGCAGCGCTCTCGAAAGTTGCGCCGCCTGATCGGCAACAGCTCTGCGGTCGGGGGCGTTAACTTTGTCCTCCTGGTCCCTTTGTGCGGCAAAATAAGTTAGATTGCGGACACGATGAAAGAGACCCTCGAACAGAAACTGGCCATGGGGCCTATGTCGGGATTGCGCACGGCGGCGCCTGCGGCGGATGCCCCCGGCGCGAACGACGTCGGGCCTTTACTGTGCGCCACGCGCATGCGCCTCGGCAAGGACCTGCAAGACGTCGCCCGGCTGCTCCACATTCGATACAACTATTTGGTCGCGATCGAGGACGGCCGTTTCGAGGATTTGCCCGGTCAGGCGTACGCGATTGGGTTTGTTCGCGCGTATGCCGAGCACCTTGGCCTCGACGGCGATGAAATCGTCCGTCGTTTCAAGGACGAGAACGCCGGCATCAAAAAGCCGACTGCTTTCAACTATCCGCTGCCCGCGCCTGACTCGGGCGTGCCGTCGGTCGTGCTGCTGATGATCGCGGTCGTCATGGGTATGATGGTCTATGGCGCCTGGTATTCGATCGCGGGCGCCGACCGCCGCGCCGCCGACCTGATCCAGGAAATTCCCGTACGTCTTGCTGCGATGCTTGATCGCCCGCCGGCCCCGCAAACCGTGCCGGCCGAAACGCCAGTGGTAAATCCTGAACCGGTCAAAGTCGTCGAGACCCCGCTGGCTCCGGTCGCGGCCGATCCGCCGAAGCCGGAACCGGCCAAGGTCGAGCCCGCCAGGACGGAAGTGGCGGCAGTCGAAGCGCCGAAGCCCGAAGTGCCGAAGTCAGAACCGCCGAAGGCCGAGCCGCCAAAGCCCGAGGCTTCGACCCAAGTGGCGGCGTTAACGCCGGCGCCGCCTGCCCCGAGGCAGAATTCCAAGTCCACGGACGTGATCGAGTTGAAGGCAACCTCGGACAGTTGGATTCAAGTGCGCGCCGGCGATCAACTGTTGCTGACGCGCCTGCTCCGCAAGGGCGAAGTCTATCGCGTGCCCGATCGGAACGGCCTGACGCTGATGACCGGCAACGCCGGCGGCATTGAAGTGTCCGTCAACGGCGACGCCATGCCGCCGCTCGGTAGCGAAGGTACCGTCGTGCGCGGCGTTCCGCTTGAGGCCGCGCGACTTCGCACCATGGCCAAGGCGGCCGTGCCGGTCGAGACCGACGACAGCGAACCGGATTAATTGATCCTGACGCGCTTAGCGGAAGGGTGGCTCGTCGAAGGCACGAAGCTTTCGGCTATGCAGCGCGGCGCCTTCGCGCCTGAGTTCTTCGATCGCCTGCAGCCCGATGCGAAGATGCTGGCTGATGGCCTGCTCGTAGAAGCGATTGGCCTGGCCGGGCAGTTTCAGTTCGCCGTGCAATGGCTTGTCCGACACACAAAGCAGCGTGCCGTAGGGAACGCGGAATCGGTAACCCTGCGCGGCAATGGTGGCCGATTCCATATCGATCGCCACCGCGCGCGATTGGTTGAAGCGAAGCGCCGATGCCGTAAAGCGCAATTCCCAGTTTCGATCGTCGGTGGTGACCACCGTGCCGGTGCGAAGGCGGCGCTTCAAATCGTCGCCGCTTTCCTGCGTGACGATTTCGGCGGCGCGCTGCATCGCCATTTGCACTTCGGCTAGCGGCGGTATCGGAATCTCGGGCGGCAGCACGTCATCGAGCACATGATCGTCGCGCAGATATGCGTGCGCCAGCACGTAGTCGCCGATCGTCTGTGACGGTCGCAAGCCGCCGCAATGGCCGATCATGATCCATGCGTCGGGGCGTAGCACCGCCAGATGATCGCAGATCGTCTTGGCATTCGACGGACCGACGCCGATGTTGACCAGCGTCACGCCGCCGCGCCCGGGCCCGATCAGGTGATAGGCCGGCATCTGGTGCTTGCGCCAGTTGCCGGCGGCGACCGCGACTTGCGGGTCGGTGGTCGCGGCGGTGACCTTGACGCCACCCGGAGCGGTCATCGAGGTGTAGGGCGTTGCAGGACGCCTGAGCTCTTCCCAGGCCAGCCGGACGAACTCATCGACATAGCGCGTATAGTTGGTGAACAGCACGAAGCGCTGCACGTCCTCGGCCGGCGTGCCGGTGTAGTGCTTGAGACGTGCAAGGCTGAAATCGGTGCGGGGGCCGTCGAACAGGCTCAGTGGAAATGCTGCGCCATCGGGACTCAACCACATGCCGTCGGCGATCTCGTCGCCGATATGCGCCAGTTGCGTCGATGGAAAACTGCGGGTCAGTTCGGCCGACTGGACGCTGTCGAGCGACACTTCGTCTTGGCCGTCGAGGACATAGGCATAGGGAATTTCGTGCGAAGACGGTCCGACCGAGATGGTGACGTCATAGTCGCGCCGCAGCAGATCCAACTGCTCGACCAGGTAATCGCGGAAGATCTTCGGGCGGGTGATGGTGGTGGCGTAGGTGCCCGGGCGGTTCAACCGCGCGAAGGCGCGTTTGACGCGGCCGCCGGTGGCCTGCGGCGGATAACTGACGCGAAGTTCGGGGTACGCAAAGGCGCCGGCCTTGCGGCTGTCAGGGTCCGGTCGGGTTCCATTCCGGATGTAGGCCGCCAGCGCCCGGCGCAGGTTCGCGACCGATCGGTCGTAGAGCTGTTCGAGCTGGTCGGCGATGGCGCCGATGTCGGAACTGGCCGCTGTCGATGAGGCGAGGTCGTTCATCGCAGGCATATCCCACATCTTGCCCGTTAAAGACAGCCGCGAATAGGGACGGGCCGGCGGACCTTCCGAATAGGCCGGATTCCGCGCTATAAGTCCCCATCCGGCAGTGGTGCCGGGCAATTGTCGGCGGCCAACGATGAGCCTGCGCCCCTATCGTCAAATCCTGCGCCGCAAGTCGCGCCGGGTCTATGTCGGCCGGATCGCCGTGGGTGACGGCGCGCCGATCAGCGTGCAGTCAATGACGAATACGCTGACGACCGACATCGCCGGCACCGTGGCGCAGGTGAAAGCGTTGGAAGCGGCTGGGGCCGACATCGTCCGCATTTCATGCCCGGACGAAGAGTCGACCGCCGCACTCGCGTCGATCGTCAAGCAAGTGGCGGTGCCGATTGTCGCCGATATCCACTTCCACTATCGCCGCGCCATCGAGGCGGCCGAGGCGGGGGCGGCGTGCCTCCGCATCAATCCCGGCAACGTCGGCTCTGCCGAACGCGTGCGCGAGGTGGTGAAGGCCGCCAAGGACCACGGCTGCAGCATGCGCATCGGCGTCAACGCCGGCAGTCTTGAGAAGCACCTGCTCGAGAAATACGGCGAGCCCAATCCCGAAGCCCTGGTCGAAAGCGCGCTCGAGCACGCCAAGATTCTCGAAGACAACGACTTCACCAATTTCAAGATCAGCGTGAAGGCGTCCGACGTGTTCCTGGCGGTGGCGGCCTATCAGCAGCTTGCCGATGTCTGCGACTATCCGCTGCACCTCGGTATCACCGAAGCTGGCGGGCTTCGCGCCGGCACGGTCAAGTCGTCGATCGGAATCGGCAGCTTATTGTGGGCCGGCATCGGCGACACTATTCGGGTCTCTCTGTCCGCCGACCCGGTGGAGGAGATCAAAGTCGGTTTCGACATCCTGAAGTCGCTCGACCTGCGTCATCGCGGCGTGCGGGTGGTGGCGTGCCCCAGTTGCGCGCGTCAGGGATTCGACGTGGTCGCGACCGTGGCGAAGCTCGAAGAACGGCTGGCGCACATCGCGGCGCCCGTTTCGGTGTCGATCATGGGCTGTGTCGTCAACGGACCGGGCGAGGCGCGCGAAACCGACATCGGCCTCACCGGCGGCGGCAGCGGCACGCATAAGATTTATGTCGGCGGAAAGCCCGATCATAACATTAAGGGCGACGAGATGATCGAGCACATCGTCGCCCTGGTCGAAAAGCGCGCCGCTGAGATCGAGCGACATCGCGCGGCCACCGAACCGCACGCTACCGCCGCCGCTTAGCGGGCGGCATTTCCATCATTCGATTCCTGTTTCGCGAGAGGATTCACCCGTGTCTTCCCTTCAGCCCGTCCGGGGCACCCATGATCTCATGTTCGACGACGTCCGCCGTCACCGGCTGGTCGAGGCGACCGCTTTCGAGATCGCCGCTCGTTATGGCTATTCCGAAATCGTCACGCCGATTTTCGAGTTCACCGAAGTATTCAGCCGAACGCTGGGCGACACTTCGGACGTGGTCACCAAAGAGATGTATTCCTTCGCCACCAAGGGTGGCGAGAACGTAACGCTGCGCCCCGAAAACACTGCAGGCGTAGCGCGTGCGTTTATTTCTGGTGGTCTTGCTCAGCAGACGCCGCTCAGGTTCTTCTATCGTGGGCCGATGTTCCGCCACGAACGACCGCAGAAGGGCCGCCAGCGCCAGTTCCACCAGATCGGCGCCGAGCTGATCGGCCCCGGCGCGCCTCAAGCCGACGTCGAGATCATCGCCCTTGGCGCACATATTCTCGGCGCGCTCAAACTGACCGGCGAGATAACGCTGGAGCTGAATTCGCTGGGTGATGCCGACAGCCGCGCCGCCTATCGCGAGGTGCTGGTCATTTACCTCAACGGTCATGTCGAGCGCCTGTCG
>VGEM01000289.1 GCA_016869315.1 Alphaproteobacteria bacterium
TGATCGAGCTGCGCCGAAATCGCCGCACGCCAGGCATCGATCATACGCTTGAAGCGCGGACGGGCCGTCGCGTCGGCGAGGCGGCTGTGGAACGCTGTTGCGGCGTCATGGGGCGTTCCGGTCTGAGTCAGGACCTCAAGCAGGACCTTCTCCGCCGTGGCAGGAGTCAGCGTGTCGCGGCGGGACAATTCCTCAAGAGCGCCGGCCAGCCACAGATTGAAACCGTAACGTTGGAATGACGACAGTTGAGGGTAAGTGGCCATGAGCGCGGTTGTCGATTGATCGGCAAACGCCTTGAGTTTTTCCGTTTCGGCGGCAATGAACGCCCGCAGAAGATCGGCGCCCTTTGCCGCGGCCGGCTGAGTCTCGGGTGACGCGGCGGACGGATCGGCTGACGCTGGCGCGCCCTGGCGGGCGGCCCCGGCAGGGGTGGTTTTCCTGCCGCTGCCGGGCGGCACGGCCTCCGGCTCTTCATCTTCGCCGGAAGCCAGCAATCCGATCACCTTGGGACGGGCCTCTTCGGTCTTGTTCCGCCATAGAATCAGCTCCATGGGCACGGTGCTTCGGAAAGCGATCAAGGCGCCGCCGACGGCAAACGCAACAAAAGCGAGCACAATCAGGGTCCCGCTGACCGACCCACGCGCCGCCGACATGAGGGCGCCGGTGACGATGGCGCCGATGGCGCCGGCCGCCACACCGCAGACCGCGGCCAGGAACAGGCGTGGCGCGAGGTCGGCCGAAAATTCTGGCGGTGCGGCGCTGGCGAACGTACCGGTACTGCGCCAGATGATTTTCGCCGCAACCGAGCCATCGTTGGTCCGTTCTTCGATGACGACGCAGGGTAGGCTGGCCTTGCCGAACCATGAGGCGCCGTGGTCGCGCGCCGACTGATCGTCGATCGCGGCAAACTTTTCAGAGAGTTGCCACGCGCCGTTCCTGATTGCGTAAATTTTCGTACTGACTGCCGCGCGCCATGATCAATGATCATTTACAACCGAATCGATCGTTCAGCGCAAGCGGCCGCTCTTGAACTTCCGCATGGGGGACGGCAGCATGCGGTTCGTGATGTTCAATCTAGGGTTCTTGCCGTGAAACTCGTCTTTACGCCCAATCCCAAATACGTGCACAAGGTTCTCGTTGTCGCCCACGAAGCCGGCGTGCTCGACAAAATCGAATTCGTTCGCTCGGTTCCGTTCGACGCCGATACCAAGATCTGGGAATACAATCCGCTCGGCAAAGTGCCATGCTTGATTCTCAATTCGGGCGAAGCGCTGTTCGGCGGGCTCGTCATTTGCGAGTATCTCGATTCTCTGTCCAAGACCGGCAGGTCCGTTTTCCCGAAAGGCGCTGCGCGTTGGAAAGCGCTGCGCCAGGCCATGTTGGGCGAGGGGATGTTTGACGCGACGACCAACATGAGGGTCGAGGGCTGGAGGCCCGCCGCGGAGCGGCATGCCGACTACATGCTGCGCGAGCGGCGAAAGGTGATCAACGCCCTCGATGCAATGAACAGAGAGGCGTCGCAATTCGAGAAAGCTCGTTTTCACATTGGCCACGCCTGCATGGCCGGCGCGCTCAGTTATCTTGAGTTGCGAAACCCGATCCAGGAACATGACATGGAACCGGGCGACAAGACCTTCGACTGGCGCAAAGGACGTTCACGTCTCGCCCGGTGGTACGACAAAGTGCTCCAACGTCCGTCGTTGCAATATCGCTACGCTCATCCAGGCGATACCAGGGGCTAAGAACGGGCCTGCGCACCCTGCTTGCGGTTGGCGCGATCGAGAATGCCTTCCCAGTTGTTGAGCGACTGAAGGTGAAAATAGATCGCGTGCAGGAAGCCTTTTTTGCGCCATGTCGTCGCGAGAGCATCGTCGATGTCTTTGAACTTCTGCTCGTTGACCGCCTGAAACGTTCCCATCTCAACCGCCTTGCCGCCGTTCCCTTGAAACGCGAGCGGGCGTTCTTCGACAAGTCCTGCATCTCTCAGGGCGAACGAAAACTCCTGCGTGAACGTGAAGGCATTGTGAAATTGCTCGCAGATGCTGAGGGCGTCGCGAACAATCTGCGTCTCCTTTTCGCCGTCAAACAGCGCCCGCGCGCCCTGCATTCCCGTACCGGCTGCATCGTCAATACCGAGTTGCAGTTTGGCGTCGCTTTGGCGCCCGAGCAGAATGAACGGGTATCGGCGCACGTACGCGGGAACATACAGACCGCGTTCCCAGGCGCCGGCATCGCTGACCAACAGATTTTCATCCGGCCTGAAGCCTAACGTTGCGGTCGGGATCAGATTGGGGCCGACAAATATGATGGGATAGTGACGTGCCGCGAGCACGAACTCGGGGACGGTCAAAGGCACGGCGTTGGTCCGCGCCGCAAATCCGAAATGCATCTCCGGGCGGATTTTCATCCAGCCGTGAGTCGCGGCGGTCAGGGGGACCGGCCGCCAATAGAACAGCGGAGGTTGCTGCGGCTCCTCAATACTTGGCGCCGGTGCGTTCGAAGGGTCGCTCACGTTGTGCCTGTGGATGACTGGAGGGGATTCGGTTGCCGAGACTAGTTATGCTGGGGGCAAACACAAGAGTTAACCAGCGGATGCTCCCGGAGCCTTGCCGATATCGCCATATTCGACGCCACCAACCCACGCCACTTCGAACAAGGGACGAGGCGTATCCACCAGTTCGTCGGCGAGCGAGCCAAATTCTGTGAACGCGGCGGCGTTTTGCTTGCAGAACGCTTTGATCAGATCGGAGGCGAGAATTTGGCCGGCGCGCGCCAGCTGGCACATGCGCGCCGCGGTGACGATGGTCGCGCCGAAAAATCCATTTGCGTCGGCGGCGGTCTCGCCGGCGTGGATCGCGATTCTGACATTGGCCGACAAATGCGGTTGCGCCGCATTATGGGCATTGATCCGTGTCAGGATATCCTTGGCGGCGGCGATTGCCCAGTCGGGGTCTGGAAAAGTCGCCAATGCGCCATCCCCGCCATTGCGGACCTCGGTTCCGGCATGGCGGCCGATTGCAGTCTTGGCCGCTTGATGATGGGCGCGAACGACACGTTGGGCCCGCAAGTTGCCGAGACGTGCGACAAGCCCATCGGCATCCACGATGTCGCTGACCATGAATGTGACGATTTTCGGGGCCAGCCTTTTGTTTTCGTCGTTCGCCCAGGCGTTCACCGACGCCGCGATGCTGGCTTCCAGATCCGGGTCGCCACGCAGGAGTCCGTCCATCGCCGTCTGTCCGGCTTCGATCAACGGTCGATAAGCATCGCGTTGTGCGTAGTGCTCGACGTTGGCGGCGAACGAGTCGGCAAATACCTTTGATACGCCGATACCGGCTTGGCCCTGCACCAACAACGTGAAGGCATCTTTGCCTGTTAGTGTGAATTTTCGCGCGACCGCGCCGGTCCCGCCGGCCAACAGCAATTGCGAAGTGAATTTTCCGAGCGTGTCGAGCGCGCGCGCCGTCGACTTGAGACCGGTCGAAACCTTGGCCGCTGTAGCCTCGAAGGCATCGACTTCGCCCGTGTCCGCCTGCAACAGCGTCGGCGCGGGAAATCCGCTGGTTGGCCGGCTGGTGTCGAATAGCGGCGCAAATTTATTGGCGGCTTTGGGGTCCAATACGCCGCCCCATTTTGCGTCGGGCGCCGTGTACTTCGGCGTGTTGACCATTTCATCGGCGAGTTTCCACCAGTTCGGCGGCAGACGGCGAACGAGAAGGAGGAGGGCGAAGAAAAAGCCAATCGCAAACGACAGAAAGAGCACGAACTGGCGCGCCTCAGGGTCGGTCAGCGGATTGCCGCGATTGAGATTGCGCAGTCCCAGCGCCACAAGCATGGAGATCACCACCGCGGCGCCAACGCTGTTGAGGAGCACCAAACCAAGTTGGAGCGGAAGCTTGCGCTCGGCTTCTTGCTGCTTGAGCAGGGCGCGACGCTTGGCCAGTTTGCCGGCCTGCGCGGCCTTTTTCTTCTTCTTCAAGGCCTCACGAGGATCGTCCTCGTCCGGTGCCAGCGCATCGTCGTCAGCGGCCTCTTCCTTCAAAACCATCGGTCGGTTCCATCCCTGATCGGCCGACGATGCAGATTTTTATCAAAACGTCGTTGCGCCGGCCGGGCGCTGGTGACAAATGTAGCGTAATCTAGGCTGCAGGCGAAAGGTCGGGGCGTGATCAATTTGGATCAGAATCGTAAACTTGCGAGGGGGTCGCGGACATCGCGCCGGGCCTTTGCGCGGCGGGCCGCATCATATGCGATCGGTCTGGTGGCGGGGCTCGTCCCGATCCGCATGGTCGCCGCGACGCCAGCCTTCATCAACGATCCTTTTCAACTGGGTGTCGCGAGCGGCGATCCCAATACCGACGGATTCGTGATCTGGACCCGCCTTGCGCCCGATCCCTACGACCCCAAAGCGCTGCCCGATGAGGCGATCGAAGTTCGTTGGGAAGTGTCCGAGGACGTCAAGTTTCGCAAGATCGTATCGCGCGGCACAGTATTTGCCCGGCCCGAACTGGCGCATAGCGTCCACGTCGATCTTCGCGGGCTCGCGTCTCACCGCGAATATTTCTACCGCTTTATCTGCGGCGGCGCGGAGAGCCCTGTCGGCCGCGGAATGACTTGGCCGGCGCCGACTGCATCTGCAGAAAAACTCCGCTTCGCGTTCGCCTCGTGTCAGCACTACGAGCAGGGATATTTCAGTGCGTACCGCGACATGGTTGCGCAGGACCCCGGACTCATCGTCCACCTCGGCGATTACATCTACGATGTGTCCTATGGGCGGACCGTTCGCCATCACCCGATCGCCGACGCCCGCACGCTCGACGACTACCGCCAAATTCACGCGGTCTACAAGCTTGATCCTGATCTCGCGGCGGCCCATCGCCACTGCCCATGGCTCCTGGTATGGGACGACCATGAAGTCGACAACGACTATTCGGCGATCGATTCCGAGGACGACAGTGATCCGGCGATCTATCTGGCCCGGCGACGGGCGGCTTACCAGGCCTACTACGAGCATATGCCGCTCCGCGCCTCGGCGGCGCCGACCGCGACCGGCAACATGTATATGTTCCAGCGCATCAACTACGGCGATCTCGCCGAGTTCAATCAACTCGATCTTCGCCAATATCGCGCGCCCATCGTCTGCAAGACGCCGACCTTCAAAGCCGGCCGCGTCATCGACGTCACGCAGTGCCCCGATCTAAACGACCCGGCGCGCACCATGCTCGGCACCCAGCAGGAGTTTTGGA
>VGEM01000290.1 GCA_016869315.1 Alphaproteobacteria bacterium
CAGCACACAGCTTGAATCACAAATTCCAACCCTTGGGAATCACCTTCCATTCTGTCAATCTGGGAACCGCTCTAGGGTTGCGTTTCCCCTCGCCGCCGATAGGCGCGGTCCCAAGTTCGCCGAGGGCACAACGCCTCCCCGGCGGCTCGGCGGGGCTCACCCTATCTTATTGATATATAATACCTAAATGTCGATGAGCCGATTCCAAGGAGAATCCTCAGAGGGCCACAACCTGTGGCGCCGACTTTTCAATCTGGACGATCTTCTCAAGACCGTGGCGCATCTCGGACATGATGAACTCGGCTTTCTTGGGCGGACTGCCGACGCCGCGGCGCGGAAACAAGTTCTGCCAAGCCGAAATCTTCACCGAGAGCGCGCACAGCGTGCAGCCAATGGTGGTGTGATAGGTCGAAATCAAAGCTTCGACTTTGCGAAAGCGATCCGCCGAGATGTTCTGCCACATGTCCTTGGTATTGCGGTCGAAGTTCTCGAAACGGCCGACGATCGATGCGGTGACATTGCTGAACACGTTTTCCAACTGACCACAGGTCGTCATGAACATCGGATTGTTCTTGAGCTGAAAGTTCTTTTTGAGTTCCTTGAGTTCGGCCAGGAAATCCTCGATCACCGGCTGAATCGAGTCGAGGCACTCTCGATAGTAGGACAATGACAGAAAGATGTCGGCGTAATCTTCGAGGAACTTCGGGATCGCCGTGATCTCGATGCCAAGTTTGGCAGCCATCAGGTTGAGCTTCTCTCGCGCCTTCTTGACATCGGGATCGCGGAAGAGTTTCACGACATCTTCAAAGCCGTCGATGTTCGCCTCGGCACCGTAGACTTCTGCCAACAGCGGCCGAGTGAACGACTTCATGTAACTCGACAACGCCTTCGTTTTCTCAGCCGAAAGCTTGAGCGCCTCTTGCTCATTGACCTTGATGTCCTGGGCGCGCAAAAGGATGCGAAGACTGTACACGTCGTAGCTATTCAGAGTCGCGAGTTTCCTCAACAAGACGACTTCGGGATGGCTCAATTTGCCTTGGTAGATATCCTTGGCGACGGCGTCGACATCGCGCTGCCCGCTGCCCGCGCCGCCAACGTCCTTGAACATCTCGATCACGCTGTCGAGGCGCGCGTTCTTGATCATCAACGCGCGTTTCACGAACGGGTGCTCAATCGGCATCGTGCACAATGGCAAAATGTGCAGCGAGTCGCGTTGGCGATCGACTTCGGCAGGATCGAGCTCCTTCTGAGTCCCCGCTGCACTCATGATTTCAGATGACCGATTTGCCTCAACTGCCGCTCGAAAACATCGCGTCAATGTCGGCGTGCGATGGGGCCTTGCCTGTCATCTGCGGACCGTTCTCAAGTCCTTCATTGTCGAACGGACTGGCGAAACCTTTGCCTGGTGACGCCGCGGCGCCCCCGCCGACAAGCGCGGCGAGACTGGCGATCCGCTCTTCGATCGAACGCATGGCCGTGATGACCTTGCGAATGCGTTGGCCGGTGATGTCCTGAAACGTGCACGCCTCGAATATCTGCGTGACAAAACCAAGCAACTTATCGCGCTGCGCCGGAGTCAGCTCGGCGCCGAAGGCATCGAGTTTCTCGGCGACGTCCATGATCGTGTTGGTCGCGGCCGCAGTCACTTCGATTGTCGCATCCGGCTCGTCGGTCGCCGGATCGATCAGGCGCGATTTAACTTCACCCGGACTCAGGCTCGCGATCTCCCGGCGCAAACTATCGATATAGCCGGAGAGATCCTTAATCCCTGCGACAATGGCGTCGGCATTTTCTGGCTGCGTCTCCGCTCTGGCGGTCATGAGCATTCTCTCGGAGGCTTTGCGACGAATGCTGTTAGAACGCGCCAAGGACGCTGGCGACCTTGCCCTTGAGCGTATCGGCGTTGAATGGCTTCACGATGTAATCGGAGACGCCGGCTTCCTTAGCCAATACCACGTTTTCGGTCTTGCTCTCGGCGGTGACCATGATGAACGGCGTCGCTTTCAATTTCTCGCTCTTCCGGACTTCCTTTAGCAGCTCGATTCCGGTCATTGGCTGCATATTCCAGTCGGAGATCACGAGACCGTAGATCTTGAGCTGCATCATCTCGAGCGCCTGTTGGCCGTTCGACGCTTCGTCGACGTTGTTGAAATTCAACTGCTTGAGCAGGTTCTTGATGATGCGCAGCATCGTCGCGTAGTCGTCGACGATAAGCACGTTCATGTTCATATCAACAGCCATAGTCTGCCTCCATCTGATCCGGCGTGCGAATGGCAAAAACCGGGCGGGGCGCCCGAATACCTGCCCGCGCCTGCAAAGTCCACTACGGTCGGCCAGATTGACCCAAAACGGCTAATTTCGCAGGAAAATCAATGCCGTGGCTTATGGAGACATCGCCTATACGCCAAGCATCGGCTTAACTGCCTGCTTGATGTCCGGCACGGGCGGCGGGGGCTCGGGAATTTTAAATCCGCGCTGAACGGCAGGCTTATTGGACATGATCTGGTACCACCGCGAAAGGTGAGGCAAGTCGTCAATCGCAACCCCCGACCAGTCATGCTGCATCAGCCATGGGATGCAGGCGATATCGGCAATCGAATACTCCCCAGCCAGGTACTCGGCCTCGGCGAGACGCATGTCCATAACCGTATAGAGCCGCCGCGTTTCATTCTGATAACGCGCTAGGACCGACGGCACCTTCTCCGGGAAATACCGATTGAAAACGTTAGCCTGGCCCTGCATGGGACCGAGTCCGCCCATTTGCCACATCAGCCATTGGATCACCGCAAACCGCCCTCGGTCATCCTTGGGCATCAACTTGCCGGTTTTCTCCGCGAGATAAATCAGGATTGCGCCGGACTCGAAGATTACAAGATCGCCGTTGCCGCGATCGACGATGGCCGGCACCCGCCCATTGGGGTTGATCTTGAGAAACCAGGGCTCTTTCTGTTCAAGCTTCCTGATGTTGATCGGGTGGACCTTGTAAGGCAGGCCAAGTTCTTCGAGCGCGATGGAGACCTTGCGACCGTTGGGGGTCGCCCAGGAGTACAGATCGATCATGATGTCGAATCCTAAGCTGCGATCTCGAACGTGAAGCCCAATCGCTTGACCATATTGCGCTTGGTCAGATCGCCGCCTTGGCACTCGCCATCGGCCATCTGATTTTCGAGACTATCGTTGGTCTCGTTTGTGCAAATGCAAACGAAATACGTGAGCCCGTCGAGCGGAAACGGGACCTCATGCCAGACGCCTTTCTCCATGACAATGCCGCCACTACCGTCGAACTGAAAGGCGCGCACGGTGTCGGGATCGGGTAACTCCGGCTGGGTCGCGTCGCGCGTACCGTCGGGGCGCAAGCACGTCCCCTTTCCAAGAACCATCACGAACGGCTTGCCGCTGAGCGGTATGAAGGTCTGCGTATGCTTGGTATGGTACTCCATCCACTTCACGTGCATCGGCCGGGGTTGGAAGCTGACAAGGTTGAGGCAGAGGTCGGCGTTGCCGTTGAACCGGGCGGGTTGCGTGACCTTCACATCGCTGCCGTAGAAATCCATTTTGTCGTGGACGCGGCCAGCCGATTCGCCGATCACGTATCCGTAGCCTGCCAAACTCTCGGCTGTCGCACGGATTGGTTTCAGCACTCGATTGGGCATGGCGATCACCTTGACATCAGGCATGATTGCGAAGTTTCAATTTGCGGCGCGTCTCTTCGGGACCGACGACGCGTGCGCCAAGTTCCCGCACCAGTCGCACCGCCTTTTCGACCAACTGGGCGTTGGTCGCAAGCTGACCCTTGCCGAGATACAGATTGTCTTCGAGCCCAACACGCACGTGACCGCCGAACAGAACGGCCTGGGCCAGCATCGGGAACTCGGCGCGGCTAATGCCGAACGCCGCCCAATGGGCGTTGCCCGGCATCATGTTCCGCAGGGCCAGCATGCTCTCGGATGTTGCCGGCGCACCGCCCGCGATACCGAGGCAGATTTGAAACATGGGCGGGTCGTCGATCAGACCCTCTTTGCAAAGGTTAAGGGCGTTGACCATCTGTCCCATGTCGAACACTTCGAGTTCGGGCTTGACCCCCAACTCGCGGGCACGTTTCGCCATCCATCGCAAATCGGCAGGCCGATTCACGACAACCGTGTCTTCGCCAAAGTTCATCGAGCCGCAGTCGATGGTGCAAATCTCGGGGCGCAGATCCTCGACGTGGCGAAAGCGAATCTCCGACGAAACCAAGTCAGTCTCGGGCCCTCGCTTCATGGGATCAACGTCATTCAGCTGGAGTTGACCTCCCATACCGGCCGTCAGATTCAGGACGACGTCGGTTCCGGATTTCCGAATGCGCTCGACAACCTCGCGAAAGTGCGCGGGGTCACGTCCGCCCTTGCCGGTCATGGGATCGCGGACGTGGATATGAACGATGGCGGCACCTGCTTTGGCGGCATCGATCGCCGCCCGGGCGATTTGAGCCGGCGTCACCGGAACATGCGGGCTTTTTCCGACCGTGTCGCCAGCGCCGGTCACGGCGCATGTGATGATGACGTCTTGATTCACACTTTTGGTTCCGCCGCAAAAGTCTTGGCGCGTTCCTTGAGTTGTTCGACCGTGAGCTCGTGACGGTATGGCGCCCCGACCACATTTTCGACCATCAGCGTGCGGAGCCTTTCCAGACGTTCGGTGAAGGCGGCATCCGGAACAAAGTTGTCAACAGCACCGTCAAGTATAACCCCTTTGTCGGCCAGCAGTTTTTCAAGAACTGCCATGCGGTCGCGTATGATCCATAGCTCAGAAAGCAACTCGACGTTCATCCGCGCCAGATGATCGAGCGCTTCGGAGCCGATGTAGGTATGGCCGGGAGCTTTATGCACGATGGCCTAACCTGGCTTGGTCGCGGAGTTGACGAACGGATAAGCCTGGCGGCCAAGCCCACGCGACTTCACATTGACGAAACCGACTTCGGCCAGGTGCCGTCCCCAGTCCTGTTCGCAGGCGACCGTGAAGAACGGCTCGCCGCGATTGTCGGTATCCCAATCGAGTACAACCTGCTGGAACGGATCGACCGCCGAGAATGGCGGCGGGTCGGAAATGACGAGGCCGCCACCCGGCTTCAAGATGCGAAATGCCTCTTTGAAGACGTCGACCGAGCAGGCGACCGGCATTTCGTGCATCAGCGCATACATCACGACTGCATCGACCGAGGCATCGGGTTCGCGCGTGGCGCGGGCGTCGCG
>VGEM01000291.1 GCA_016869315.1 Alphaproteobacteria bacterium
CGAGCGCCAAGCCGCCCAAGCGCGATCTCGAACTCGACACGCTGGCCGCGGCGTTGCGTGGCGACATCCTGGTGCAAATGCACTGCTATCGCGGCGACGAAATGATGCAGGTGCTCGATCTGGCCGACGAGTTCGGCTACCGCGTCACCATGTTTCATCACGTCGTCGAGGGCTACAAGGTGCGCGACGAACTGGTGAAGCGCGACGTCTGCGGCGCGATGTGGTCCGACTGGTGGGGCTTCAAACTGGAAGCCTTCGACGGCATCGAGGAAAACATCGCCATGTTCCACGCCGCCGGCGGCTGCCCGGTGGTGCATTCCGATTCCAACGTCGGCGCGCAACGCCTCAATCAGGAAGCGGCCAAGGCCTGGGCGGCCGGCAACCGCATCGGCCTTAATGTGCCGGCCGGCGAGGCGATCAAGTGGGTCACGCTCAACCCGGCCAAGGCGCTCGACATCGACAAACAAACCGGGTCGCTCGAGGTCGGCAAGATGGCCGATGTGGTGATCTGGGATGCCAATCCGTTGAGTGTCTACGCGCGCGCCGAGCGGATTTTCGTCGACGGCGCCCTTACCTACGACCGGCGCGACCCGAACAACCGCTTCCAGTCCGACTTCGAACTCGGCTACTCGGACAAGGAGGCGGTGCGATGAAAACGCTGATTGTCGCGCTTGCGCTTGTTTCAGGCGCCGCTCACGCGGAGACGACCGCCATCGTCAACGCCACCGTGCACACGGTTTCGGCCGCGGGAACCATCAGCAGCGGCACGGTGATCATCGAGGACGGCCGCATCAAGGCGGTGGGCGCCGGCCTCGCTGCGCCCGCGGGCGCAACAGTCATCGACGCCAAGGGCGCGCCGGTGACGCCCGGGTTCATGAATTCGTTTACGCGCCTCGGCCTGCTCGAGATCGAGCAGTATGTTTCGACCGACGACACCGCGGCCGCCGACGCGCCGTTCGCGGCCGCGTTCGACGTCGCCGCCGGATTGAATCCGAAGTCGGTGGCGATCCCGATCACCCGCGCCAAGGGCGTGACGCGGGCGATTTCGGCGCCGGACTTCGGCAAGTCGATGTTCGCCGGCCAGGGCGCGGTCATCACGCTCGGCGACGACGACGCCTTCACCGTCAAGGCCAGGGCGGCGATGTTCGTCAGCCTCGGCGGCGCCGCCAAGTCCCGCGCCGGCGGCGCGCGTGGCGCGGCGGTGATCACGTTCCGTGAAGCCCTGGCCGACGCGCGCTACTTCGACCGCAATCGCGCCGACTTCGACGACAACCGCGCGCGCGCGACCATCGTGCCGAGGCTCGATCTCGAAGCGCTGATCCCGGTGCTGCAGGGCCGGCAGCTGCTGGCGATCGACGCGCACCGCGCCTCCGACATCACCAACGTCATTGCGCTCGCGGCCGAGTACAAGCTCAACGTCGTGCTGATCGGCGCGCGCGAGGCGTGGCAGGTGGCGGACGATCTCGCGAAGGCGAAAATTCCGGTGGTGCTCGACCCCACCAACAATCTGCCCAACCAGTTCGAATCGCTGGGCTCGACCTTGGAGAACGCAGCGCGGCTGCAGGCCGCGGGGGTCACGGTCGCCTTCATGACCACCGGCGATCAGCTTGCCCACAATCCGCGCGACCTTGCGCAGTTCGCCGGCAACGCGGTGGCGAACGGCATGCCGTGGGACGCGGCCCTTGCCGCCGTGACGCGCAACCCGGCCGCCATCTGGGGCATCGCCGATCGCTACGGCACGCTCGAACCCGGGAAGGACGCCGACGTTGTGGTGTGGGATGGCGACCCGTTGGAGGTGACCTCGTCGCCGAGCCACGTATTCGTGCTGGGCGCCGCGACCGATCTGACCACGCGGCAGACCAAACTGCGCGACCGCTACCGTGATCTGACCCGCAGTGAACCGCCGCTGGGATATCGCTGACCCCCATTGGATTCCGCGTTTCGGGACGTATTTATCCGCCCTGACGGCGTCATTCTGGGTCGGCAACGATGAGAAGCATCATTTGGTTCTGTGCGTGGGCGTGCGCCATTATCTGGAGCCTGTTGTGCTGGGCGGCGTTCGGCCTGGTCGACGTTACCGCCGCCCTGGCTGAGGGATCGTCGAGCATCATCACGGCCATCGTGCCGGGCTCCGAGGCTCTGCTGCGTATGCTGATCGGCCTGGCCGACGATGTCGGCGAGGGCCTGATTTTCGTGATGTGGCTGGCGGGATGCGGCTTCGCGCTCGGCGGCGCTTGGCTGGTGAGCCAGGTGCTGGGAGCGCTCGGCCCCGCGCCGATGGCGCGAGACTGGTCGCAACCCGACCCACGCGACATTGAGCCGCCGCCGCGGCCGATACCGCTGCCGGGCTCGACCGCGAACGACGTTCTCGATCGACTGGCGCGGCGGGGTGTGCGGTCATCCGATGACACCAGGCCTCGCAATCCAAACACCCGCATTCAAACCTGAGGACGAAGCGCGAACATGGTCGATGTCAACAAGCTGCTCGGACAGATTCTCAACTCGAGCCAGGGCAAGTCGCTTGCCGGCGGGCTGCTGGTCGGCGGATTGGCCGGCGCGCTCACCGGCAAGACCGGCCAGAAAATGGCGACCACCGCGCTCAAACTCGGCGGCGTCGCGGCGGTGGCGGGCCTCGCCTACAAGGCCTACCAAAACTATCAACAGCAGCAGTACCAAACCGGCGGCGCACGACGCCTGCCCGACACTGGCGGTTATCAACCGCGCATCGAGCCGCGGCAGACAATCGAGCAGCGTGCCGACGACATCGTCGATGTGCTGCCGCCCGCCGACAGCGGTTACCTGCCGCAAGCCAGCGACGCGCCAGCGACCGACGCGCTGGCCTTGAAGCTGATCCGGGCGATGATCGCGGCGGCCAAGGCCGACGGCCGGATCGACCCGCACGAGAGCCGGAAAATCATGGGCCAGGTCGATGCGCTCGGATTCTCGGGCGAGGAAAAATCTTTTC
Source organism: Alphaproteobacteria bacterium (assembly GCA_016869315.1). Classification (GTDB taxonomy): domain Bacteria; phylum Pseudomonadota; class Alphaproteobacteria; order Rhodospirillales; family Rhodospirillaceae; genus VGEM01. The sequence continues at coordinate 2,966 of VGEM01000291.1, forward strand.
TGCTCACCGAAATCGCCCAGCCGCTAACGGCCCACGAGATCGCGGCCAGCGCCGCGTCGACCACCGAGGCCGAGGAGATTTTCGCCGTGTCGGTGATGGCGATCGATTCGAACGGCGCCGCCGAACGGTCGTACCTGAACAACCTCGCCGGCCTGCTGCGGCTCGATCCGAGCCTCGCGCGCGCCATCCACGATCGGGTCGCGGCGGCCTAGTCGCCGCATATTACGAGCAAAATCAGGGCCTTGGCCTTGGCCCCTTGGCTTTACAGCCTGGGGTGCCAAGTCTATAAAGCGCGCGCTTTGCGCCATTTGTCGCGGGCCACGCCCAGGTAGCTCAGTTGGTAGAGCAACGGACTGAAAATCCGTGTGTCGCTGGTTCAATTCCGGCCCTGGGCACCACTTTTTTCAAGTTCCGACCATGAACGATGTCCGTCACGTTTCGGCTTAACCAAAGCGATATGGCTAGAATGTAATGTTCGTGCCGAGGAAGAAGTAACGGCCGCGATTGTCGTACTGCGACGAGCCCGTGCCCGTGCCGGTGAAGGTCTCTGGCAGCCGGGGCGGATTCTCGTCGAACAAGTTGACGATGCCGCCGCGCACGACGGTGTTGTCGTTGAACTGATACGACGCCCGCAGGTCATGGCGGTAGTAATCGCCGGTCTTGAACGGATCGAGGACGCCTTGTTGCTGGGTTTGGCTCGCAATCATCGAGCCGAAGTATTGCGTGGCCCAAGTGACGGCTAAGTTGTCGTAGGCCCAGCGCAACGACGCATACACCTTCCACTCCGGCGTGGCGTTGGTGATAGTGTTGGCGAACTTTGTGTAGGCTTGACCGGGCAGGCCTTGGGTATCGAACTCATACATCCACGTCGCATCGACGCGCATGGCGATGTCGCCGTAATCCTCACCCAGCACGTCGGCCGTGCGGAATCCGTACGAAATCGAATAGTCCCAGCCTTCGACCTTGGTTGACGCGATGTTTTGGCTCAGCAGTATGACCTCGATCACGCCGCCGGGGACCGCGCCACCGCCGGTACCCGTCGGGTCGCGGCGGATCTGAGCGCAGAACGGATTGGAAGCGAAGGGACGCGAGGCGTCGTCATAGCAGAGAGCACCGAGCAGGGTATTGATCGGGATGATGCCCACCGAGTCTGTGACCGTGTAGCGGAAAAAGTCGGCAGACATCGAAAGGTTTTCCACCCAACGCGGCCGAACCACGAGGCCATACTGATAGGTACGTGCCTTTTCAGGGCCTAGGTTGGGGTTGCCGCCTTGCAAGAGTGGAAGCGACGGGCGGCCCGTACCGAAGTTGGACGTGAATGTTAGCGGATTGTAGTTGGGAATCGCCGCTGCGCAGTTGATGCGGCGCGCAGCCTGTTGTGCCGCATTTGCGCCGCGGAAGACATCACGGTCGCACGGGTCGATACCCCCGTTCGTAAAGTTGCGGCTTTGCGGCGAAAACAGCTCGACGATGTTGGGTGCGCGAACGGCCGTGGAATCCGTCATGCGAAAACGGATGTCCTCAATCGGCGCCCAATTCAAGTTATAGCGGCGTTGATCGACGCTGCCGAGAGATGAGTAATCCGCCACTCGGCCAGCCAACTCCACTGACAAATCTTTAGCCATCATCACATCTTTCAGCAGCGGAATGGCGACTTCGCCGTAGCCTTCCTTGACGCTGTATTCACCGGCGCGCGTGCCAATCGAGTTGAAGAAGAGGGCGCCGGACGCGCCAAGTGCGTCTTGGGCGAAGAAGCTCTCTTCCTTGCGGTACTCGGCGCCGAAGGCAATGCCGACGGGGCCAGCAGGCAAATCCACCACATTGGTGGCGAAGTTGATGCCGGCCACGGTCTGCTTCACGGCTTGATCGGTGGTGGACTGGGCATTGGCCCATTGGATGGCTGCAGCACTGGCGCCGTTCACGAGGTCCCAGGGGACGCAGCCAGCTGCGCGTGCAGCGTCATCACGGCAAACGATTTGGCCGCCCACAACCACGGTGTCCGTGGCTTGCTGAACACGCCTGACGTTGGGGAGATTGAACGAAATGGTGTCGCCGGTGACTTCGGAATACTGCACGAAACCGTCGACAAAGACGTTGCGGTCGGCGACATCGAAGCTGCCCTTGAAGCCGGGCGTAAGTTTCCACAGTTCGCGCGAGGCTTTAACATCGCGGTTG
>VGEM01000292.1 GCA_016869315.1 Alphaproteobacteria bacterium
GAGCCCGCGCGCGAGATGCGGCGTCGCGACGCGCCAGCGGGCGTCGATGGTTGGGCTGGCCGGGCGCGCCGGAAACTCGAACCGCGTGAAGATCCGCGTATCGGCGCTCAGCGCCAGACAGGCGCCGCCGCCGCCGAGCCCGACGCGCGACGGCAGCGTGACCGCCAGCGACAGACCCGCCGCCGCCGCCGCGTCGGCGGCGCTGCCGCCGGCGGTAAACATGGCGGTCGCCGCGTCGATCGCCGCCTGGTCGGGAAGAACCATCAGATTGCGACCCGGGCCGGCGCCGCTGAGCTGTGTCGGCGTCATCGCCAGCAAGGCGCCAAACACCGACAAAAGCCGACAAATCTCTCGGAATTGACACAATTCGCCTGTAGGCGAAAACGGCACGTTTTTGGTACGTTGGTCGTCCATGACTCGGTCCAAGTCACCACTCTACTCGGCGCTTCGCGCGGCTTCGACGGCGCTGCTCGGGGCTGCCCTCGTGGTTGGTAACTGCGCCACGGCGCTGGCGCAAGGCATGCCGATCATCCGCGACACTGAGATCGAGGAAATCCTCAAGCAGTGGGCGACGCCCGTGCTCGAAGCCGGCAATATCCCGCCGCAGTCGGTGCCGATCTTGATGATCAACGATTCGTCGATCAACGCGTTCGTGACCCAGGGCCAGGCGATGTTCTTCCACACCGGGCTGCTGCTGGCGTCGAAAAGCTCGAACGAGGTGATCGGCGTGATGGCCCACGAGACCGGCCATATCGTCGGCGGCCATGCGGTGACATTTTCGGATAAGATCGCCGACGCATCGACCGCGGCGCTGCTCGCGACCTTGCTCGGCGTCGCTGCCGGTGTGGCCAGCGGCAATGCCGACGTGGGTCTCGCCGCCGTGCTCGGCGGGCAAGCCTCGGCGCAGCGGCTGCTGTTCGCCTTCAGCCGGGGACAGGAATCGCAGGCCGACCAGTTCGCGCTCCGCGCCCTTGAGCAGACCCAACAGTCGCCGCGCGGGCTCTACGAGTTCTTCAATCTGCTGTCGGGACAGGAACTCCTGATCACCGACAGCCAGGACCCCTACGTCCGGACCCACCCGCTGACCCGCGAGCGCATGACTACGGTCGAACATGCCGTGCAGAATTCGCCCTTTGCCGACACGCCCGCCAACCCCGCGTTCGAGCGCCAACACCGGCGATTGATCGCCAAGCTGTTTGCGTTTCTCAAACCGCAGATGACGACATTTCAGAAATATCCGGAATCGGACACCAGCCCGGAGGCGCGCTACGCCCAATCGATCGCGTTCTACCGCCGCGGCCAGATCAAGGAAGCGTTGCCGATCATCGACGGGTTGATCAAGGAAACGCCGGACGACCCCTACTACTGGGAACTCAAGGGCCAGATGCTGCTCGAGAACACCCGGGTCGAGGACGCGGTGGTGGCGCTGCGCGAAGCGGCGCGGCTCAAGCCCGAAGCGCCCTTGATTCGCGTGCTGATGGCCCATGCTATGATCGAGACCGGCAACCCCGAGCACGCCAAGGAAGCCCAGGACACGCTGGCGGCGGCACTTCGGGTCGATCCCGAGGATCCCTTCGCCTGGGACCTCACCGCCAAGGCCCATCTCATCAGTGGCGACAAAGGCATGGCGGCCTACGCCGCGGCGGAGCGGGCGCTGCTGACCGGCGATTTCGGCGATGTCGTCCGCTATACGCAGGAAGCCGAAGAAAACCTGGAGAAAGGCACGCCGACTTGGTATCGACTGCAGGACATCAAGCTGACGGCGCAGAACTATCTGCAAGAGTTCATGGAAAAGCAGCGCGGCCGGCAGCGGCGGCAGCTCGGCCAGAATGAAAAAGGATAATCTCGTGTTGAAATCGATCACGCGTATTGCCGCATGGGTCGCGACAGCGACATTGGCCACCGGTGCGCTTGCGCAGGAGAAGTCGAATTTCTCGGACGCCGAGAAAAAAGAGATGCGGGGGCTGATCCGTGCCTACCTGCTCGAAAACCCGGAAATCATCAACGAGATGGTCGATATTCTTCAGGACAAGCAGGCGGCCGAACGCGAAAAGAAGCAACAGGATGTGATCGCCAAGAACCGCGACGCGATTTTCAATCCGCCCGAGGCAACCGTGATCGGCAACGTCAAGGGCGACGTTACCGTCGTTGAGTTCTTCGACTACAACTGCGGCTACTGCAAATCGATGTTTCCGGCGGTGATGGAAACCCTGGCCGAGGACGGCAAGATCAAGCTGGTCGTCAAGGAGTTTCCAATCCTCGGCCCGGCATCGGAAACCGCGGCCAAGGCCGCGCTCGCTGCCCGCAAGCAGGGCAGGTACAGCGAAATGCATCAGGCGCTCTTAAATCATAAGGGCTCATTGACCGACGGCCTGATCCTGCAAATCGCCGAGGATCAGGGCATCAACGTGCCGCAGTTGCAGGCCGACATGAAGGACAAGAGCATTCGCGACATCATCGATCGCAACCGCGATCTCGCCCGCGAACTGCAGATCAGCGGCACGCCGGCGGTGTTTGTCGGCGATAACTTCTTCCCCGGCGCGATCAGCAAGGAAAACCTGAAGATCGCCATCGAAGAGGCGCGCCGCAAGTAGCCGGCCTGCCGCCGATGGAGGATTTTTCCGAAAAAGACCGGCGGCGCCTGCGGCAGTTTTTGGAGCTGGCGCATTCGACCGCCTTCGACGGCGAGCGCGAAGCCGCGATGTCGGCCGCGACGCGGCTGGCCGAACTTCACGGCATGACGCTCCGCGAAGCGGTCGGCATGTCGGAAGCCGACGAGCGCGCGGCGACCGCAAGCGCGCATAAACCTCATGCCCACCAACCACCGCCGCACCGGTCCTCGTCGGCCCGCGATCCCTTCGGGCAGTTTGAGCAAAAATTCGGATTTGGCCGCAAACATCCGAACGCCGAAAACATCCATCAGTTCCGCACCGAGACCGAACGCGTCGCCCACGAAAAGCGCATGCGCGACGCCGCGCTCGCCGAAGCCTTCCGCCGTGGGCTCGACGCCGAGGAACTCCGCCGCAAGCGCAAGGCCGATTGGCTGCACGCGCGGCGCAGCTCCAACCGCTGGCGCCCCCGCTCCGAATTCATCCGCGTGCTGCTGCGCGAAACCCAGATGACCGCGCGCGAGATCGCGCTGACGGCCGGGGTCAGCGTCTACGATGTGTTCCGAGAGAAGCTGCTGATGCGGCGGGCGGCGGCGTAACTTGGTTCCGGTGGCCGTCCGCTTCATTTGCCACTGGTGTCATGCCCGACGCGCCCGACCCATCGGAACGCACGCAACCTTTTGATATTTTTCGATTTTCGCGTTCCTCGCGAACTTATTGCCTGCTTGTTGATAACGAGGTCTGCACCCCTGGCGTCAACTCATCACCGTTTCCGCCCCGCCACCTCTTCCCGGATCTTGCGGTTGATCTCGCGTTGGCGGGCCATCATGGCTTCGGGGTTGAGGCCCTGGTCGTTGAATTCGATCGGGCGGTCGCTGTAGACGCCGACGGTCGCGTTGTCATAGGTCGATGACTCGGCAGCGTCCAAGATGAACGCGGCGAAGTCGGCGTAGGTGATCACGCGTTGACCAGGGGCATCGACGTTGCTGGCCGTTTTGATGTTGCCGCGCGCCGGTTCGGTCAGGATTAAACCTGGACGGAGGTTGATGTAGGTGAGCCCGCTATCGCGGGCGACGCGCTCCATCTCGGCCATGTCATTATACAGGCCACGCTTCAAATAATACCAAAGCCCGGTGCGGATGGTGAGATTCTCGGGGCGTGGCGTGTTGGCGGTATAGCCGAACTTGGGCATCTCCTGCACCGAGGCGGAGCTGACCGTGATGATCTTCCGGTTGCCGTTCGTCCGCATTGCCTGAAGGATATTGCGGACACCGTTGGTCATGAGGGTCGACTGCGGGACTTCGGCCTGCGGATCCTCGCGGGCGCCGAACACCGAGACGACTATGGCATCACCCTCGCCCTTGAGCGCAGCCGTCACCGACGCCACATTCTCGACGTCGGCCTCGACCAGTCTCAGGCGTGGGTGACTTTGAAATCTGACCGCGTGAGGGCGGCGCGCGATGGCAATCACCTTATGTCCGCGCCAAAGAGCCTGGGGAATCAGCTCATCGGCCGTGCGCGAGGTGGCGCCGACGACGGCAATCGTCAGGTCCGACGCTTCACCCGGCCCGTGTGCGACCGCCGGGGCGCTTGTTCCAAGAACCGCGCCAAGTGCACTGAGCAGTGCGCGGCGCCGATTGGTGTGATCACGCATCGCTCGGACTCCCGTTATCGATCCTGAGGATTGAATTCCCACTCGCGCCAGCGCTTGCCGTCGCGATGTTCGACCACCACCACGCGCGGCACCGTCCTGAAGCCGGCGTCGGTCTGGTAGCGGTCTTCATGGTACATGATCAGGACCTTATGGATCAGACCAAGACGGACGACTTTCGAATCCAGGTATCCGTTGCCGGGCGCGAATACCATGCGCATGGCCCGGCGGAGCTTGTCCTTGCCACGAACGAGTTAGACCGCGCCCGCTTCGGTGACGCGATAGACCACGCCGTCGTCGGCAAAGACTTCGACCGCCGTATCGACATCACGATTCCCGAATGCGGCCTGGGTTTCTCTGATGAGCGCATCGTAGTCGAATTTCTGGCTTTCGACGGTTGGCGAGCTTGCCGCACAGGCCGCGAGAACAAATGCGATCACGAACACGAACAGTGTCCGAGCAAGCGGCCATACCACCGCATCGGCGTCGCTCAACGACCGTATTTGCATTTGAGGTTTGGCCTCCCGCCCAGACATGCGACGCATCGCGATGCGCCGATTATCACGCGGCAGGTGGCGGAACGGAAGATCGTCGATGCGAAAGTGGCGCCTTGTCAGCGCGACTCAATCAAGTGCAATGGATTGAGCATTTACCGCTTGAGATCGCGGGCCTGCATGCTCATTTCGTCGGCGGTGCGGAGCGCGGTGGCCGAGCTGGAGTAGGCGCGCTGGGTGATGATCATCTTCGAGAACTGATCGGCCAGATCGACGTTGGAGGTTTCGATGCCGCCGACGAAAATTTCGGCGACGCTCGGGCCGCGGTCGAGGGCCTCGAGGCTGAGTTCGCCGGCGTTGGTCGTCTGCGTG
>VGEM01000293.1 GCA_016869315.1 Alphaproteobacteria bacterium
TCGGAATCCATCGTGAACACGCGATCTTCGGCGATGACCGGCTCGGCCAGCACGCGATTTCGCTTGCCGGTTCCTTCGCCGATGCTCTCGCTCCAGATCGGTTCGGGCGCATCGCCCAGCAACATATGATGCATGGCGTGATGCGACAGCCCGCCGGTCTGCGGCCAGTTCGGGGCATCTTCGGGCTTGGGAAGACGGATCGCGGTGTCGATCGCTTCGAGGTCGGGCCTCAATTCGCGTTCGAGCGCCAGCACCGAAATTCGCGTGCCCGGCAACAGTTCGTCGTCGTCTTCGCCCGAGAACAGGCCGGTGTCGCAGGCCGACAACGCCAGACCGGCCGCCAGTGCCAGAACGATGGGGGTAACGCGAACCGGTGCCACGGCGATGCCCCTTGATTCTAGCCGGGCGGCGGCGTTTCGGCGGCCGCGGGCGGCGTTACGGGCGCGGGCGGCGGCGCCACGACGGGAGCCTTGAACACCGACAGCAATTCTTCGGCACGGGCGCGGACGCCGCCGGGAACATCGGGATTGTTGACCAGCGGCTCGATCAAACCGATGGCGCGCGCGGTATCGCCCTGCTTGTGAGCAAGCAACGCGGCGAGTTCGACCGCCGAGCCATGATAGGTGTTGTCGGGGTTGAGCAGCGGCGTCAGTTTGGCTTCGAGCTTGGCCGGGTCCTCGGTGTCGAGGGCGTGCATCACATAGAGAACGGTGGCGACGTCGCGAAACAGCGGATCGGCGCTCGAATCTTCTGACAGCGCCGTATAGGCGGCGAGCGCACCGGCGAGGTCCTGCTTCTCAGCTAACAGCGCCGCCTTTTGCAACTGAGCGAGGACGGCAAATCCCTCGCCGCGGCTACCGGCGACAGCGGCGAAGGCGGTAATTGCCTCTTCTGTCTTTCCGTCGGCGACCAGCGCCATCGCATCGCCATAGGACTTGCCGAGAGCTGCGCGCTCGGCAACGACCTGATTTTGCCAGTACTGCCAGCCGAGCACGGCCAGCACGACAACGACCAGCCCTGACATGATGGCGTTGCCGTGTTGGGCCCAGAGCTTCTTGATTTCCTGGGTCCGCAAGTCCTCGTCGATCTCCGACATCAGACCTTCGAGCTCGGGATCCTCGCCGATCGGGATCCGCTGACCTTGAACGGGCGCATTGGGCGCAGGAGCGGCAATCGGGGCTTTTGAAGGTTTGGCAGGGGGCTTGGCCACGGTTTTCGCGCTCGTTCTTCAGGGCGTTGGCCGCACTTCGGGCCAAAAACGGGGCGAACATAGTGAGTTCGCGGGGGCCAGGCAATCGCCTGAAAGACCAATGAAATTGGCGTCGCTTGCGGCGGTTCGCGGGCCCCAGGAATGATTTGTTAACCGCTCGGGGATATCCCAGTCAGGATGGGCGTACTGGGTTTTCCCGGGCTTTTCTGGGCTGCCCGCAAAGGAGAACGGACATGTTGGTTCGGCAAGTCTTGTTTCGACAAGTCGGCGTTGCGGCCATGGTGTTGGTGGGACTCGCCGCCTGCGGCGGGAAACCCGACCCGATATTGGAACAGATGTTCGGTCTTTCCTGCAGCGGGACAGCGGCGGCCATCTGTTCCGAGCAGCCTCCCGGCACCGGCGAGGCGAAAACCAGCCGGTATTGCTATCGAACGATTGGCGACAACAACTGCTTCGACCGGCCCGATCCCGACCGCAAAAACCAGGAAATCGGGACATCTTCGCCCTAACCCGAGGCGGCGCTTGATTGCGGCCGCCGATCCGTGAAAAGATCGCGGTATGCGCTTGATCTTTCTTTACCTGGTCTGATTGCCCGTGGCCGCCATCGTTCGAATCTCGGACGCTCGGCGGGGCCCACCTGAGTTCAAGTTCACGCGCGCGGAACTCAACCGACTGCTTGGCCTTTATGCGACCCGCGTGATGCGCGGCGAATGGCGCGATTACGCCATCAGCCTCGAGCCCGACCGCGCCCGATTCTGCGTCTTTCGCAGCGCCCACGATTCGCCGCTTTACGAGATCGCCAAGCTGGACCAGGGCCGCGCGCGGTCGTCGGCGGCTCGCGGCGGTCGATTCGTGGTCTCCAGCCGCCATCAGAAACTGGTCGATGGGCCGACCCTGGACGATGTGCTGCGCCTGTTCGACCGGCCGCTGCGGCTGGTCACCGGTTAGCGCAATTTAATTACTGTCATTTCGCGGCACCCGGCCCGGAACGGGGCGAAAATCTCGCATTGGCGAGATTTAGGATATGTCATTTTTATGAATATTTTATAATGATTTATGTCGCATCTATGCACCCAACTCATCGCCTCCATGCGATTTTTGTGCATTGCACTATTTTACACGAAACTATATATCATTCTCAACGTCGTCATGGGGACGGCGGGTTATCAAGTACGGAGTAACACATGAACACTTTGCTTGTTCAGCGGTTGTTTTCGACGGCAGTGGCGGTCCTTTTGGTCGTCGCTTACGTCACGGCCACCGCGCCCTTGTTCGCCTAATTGACCACGTAAAGACGCGGTCAACCATGTCTCGAACCCCAACCGCCCAGGCGTAACCCCATCACCATGGGCAACCGCCTGGGCCAATTGGCCTTCCCGGCGGTAAATTAGGGTTCGACCCTATTATTTTCAGTAAAAGTTATATAATTCAGATCGTTACGACAAATTCGCGATAGCTCGTGATAAATAGGGTACGACCCTATTTTACCATCACCCCGCCGGATGCAACCCCGGAGCCTCGTGTCCGGTGCGTGCAACATATTCAGTGTAGCCGCCACCGTACTGATGCAGGCCCTCGGGCGTCAGTTCCAGGACACGGTTCGAGAGCCGGCTGAGGAAGTGGCGGTCGTGCGACACGAACAGCATCGTCCCCTCGAAGTTGGCGAGCGCCACCACCAGCATCTCTTTGGTCGCCATGTCGAGGTGGTTGGTGGGCTCGTCCAGCACCAGAAAATTGGGCGGGTCGTAGAGCATCTTGGCCATGACGAGGCGCGCCTTCTCGCCGCCCGACAACACGCGGCACGGCTTCTCAACGTCGTCACCCGAGAAGCCGAAACATCCGGCCAGCGTTCGCAAGGTCCCCTGCCCGGCGTTGGGAAAGGCTGAATCGAGCGTCTCGAACACCGTCTCTTCGCCATCCAGCAGGTCCATCGAATGCTGGGCGAAATAGCCCATGCGGACATTGGCGCCCAGTTTCACCGTACCTTGATCGGGGAGCGTGCCAAATTCGGAATCCAACGCGCCCGCCACCAGTTTCAGCAGCGTCGACTTGCCGGCGCCGTTGACGCCAAGGATGCACCAACGTTCGCGACGACGAACCAGGAAGTCGAGATCGGCATAGATCGTGTGCGTCCCGTAAGCCTTCCGCACGTTCCTGAAATTGACCACGTCATCGCCGGACCGCGGCGGCGTGCGGAAGTCGAACTGAATCACCTCGCGACGCCGGGGCGGTTCGACCCGCTCGATCTTTTCCAGCTTCTTCACCCGGCTTTGCACCTGGGCCGCGTGCGAGGCGCGCGCCTTGAAGCGTTCGATGAACTTGATTTCCTTCGCCAGCATCGCCTGCTGGCGTTCGAACTGCGCCTGGCGCTGCTGCTCGGAGAGCGCGCGCTGTTGCTCGTAGAAGTCGAAGTTGCCGGAGTAACTGATCAGCGAGCCGCCGTCGATCTCGGCAATCTTGTTAACGATCCGGTTCATGAACTCGCGATCGTGCGACGTCATCAGCAGCGCGCCGTCGTAACGCTTCAAAAAATCTTCGAGCCAGATCAGGCTTTCGAGATCGAGGTGGTTGCTGGGCTCGTCGAGCAACATGCCGTCGGGCTGCATCAGCAGAATGCGGGCCAGCGCGACGCGCATCTTCCAGCCGCCGGACAGAAGGCCGACATCGCCGTCCATCCGCTCCGCGCTGAAACTCAAGCCCGCCAGCACCTCGCGCGCGCGATCTTCCAGCGCGTAACCGCCGAGCTCCTGAAAGCGTCCCTGCACATCGCCGTAGCGCGTCGCCAGGTTCTCCATGTCGTCGGCGTTGGCGGGATCGGCCATGGCCGCTTCGAGCGTCGCCATCTCGGCGGCCAGCGCGCTTAAAGGACCCGCGCCGTCCATCACCGCCGACACGGCGCTCTGGCCCGACATCTCGCCAACATCCTGGCTAAAATAGCCGATGGTCATGCCGGCATCGACCAGCACCCGGCCGTCATCGGGCTGCTCCTGCCCGGCAATCATCCGAAAGATCGTCGACTTGCCGGCGCCATTGGGCCCGACCAGGCCGACCTTCTCACCCTTCTGCACCGCCATCGACGCGTCGATGAACAGAATCTGGTGGCCGTGCTGCTTGCTGATGGAATCGAGACGGATCATGGGGGCGCTTGATATCAGTGCGGCCGGAAAGAGGCGAGGGCGGCTTCGATCACGACTCCGCTTCGCGGAGATGCCTCAAGAATTGTCCCGGGGATAGGATAGGAATTCCCTCATGGGCGACCAATCTCAAGAGGTCGCCTTCGCCATAGCTATTCTGGTCAGTGAAGGCAATTGGGCCGAATCTATTCGAACATCGGCATGAGAAATGTTCTCTCGTAGCTTGAGAAGCATTTTGACTCATTGAAGCGGGCATTCGCCGCTTTGCACTCTTCATCCTCGGCGACGGCCGCGCGATATCGATCGTAGGACTCGACACTGGGGAAGCTGAATAGCGCGACCGCAATGTTCGAGGGGCCTGCCGTTCCGAGAACGGGAAAACTGAAGGTGGGGTCTGGCAGCGCGTCGCCGTTCTCGCCCGGCAGGAAATAGCCGTGGTGCGTTCCACCATATTTACGAATTAAAGCCATCCAAGCGCGCGCGTATTCGCGAAACGCGTCAAGCTGGCCGGGCTCGATCTGGTAACGAATGAAGCACGTGAACATTGTTCAGTTCGTTCACTCCCACTCAATCGTCCCCGGCGGTTTGCTGGTCACATCATACGTCACCCGGTTCACGCCCTTCACTTCGTTGATGATCCGCGTCGCGACGCGGCCGAGGAAGTTCATGTCGAAGTGATAGAAGTCCGCCGTCATGCCGTCGGTTGAGGTCACGGCGCGAAGCGCCAGGGCATAGTCGTACGACCGCGCGTCGCCCATGACGCCCACCGTTT
>VGEM01000294.1 GCA_016869315.1 Alphaproteobacteria bacterium
TCGGGGACACCGTGGTGACCTGCGCGCGTGATCCGCGCGACGTCGCCTATACCATGCTCGAGATCGCCGACTTTGGCCGTCGTCACGGCGTGTTGCGGTTGCAGGGCGCGCCGCTCAAGAAGTTCGAACGCGAACCGGTTCTGCACAAAGGCTTGGGACTGGTGATCGACGGCATGAGCGACGGCGAGATCGAGCGCGTGCTCAGGGAGGACATGTTGTCGGCCGAGCACGACGTCCAGCGTGCGACGCAAGTCATTCGCAAAGCGGCCGAGATCGCCCCGGCCATGGGGCTGATCGGCACGTTGATCGGCCTGGTTCAAATGCTTGGGAATCTCGGCGATCCGCAGGTCATCGGACCGGCCATGGCGGTCGCGCTGTTGACCACGTTTTATGGCGCGGTGCTTGCCAATCTTGTCCTCAACCCCCTCGCCGCGAAGCTCGAACGCAACAACGCCGATGAGCGCTTGATCCATCAGATTCAACTGACTGGCCTGACGGCGATGGCGCGTAAGGACAACATTCGCCGGATCGAGCTCGTGCTCAACAGTCAGCTGCCGCCCAGCCACAAGGTCCAATACGTCGACGACGGAACCGGTTAGGCGCCATTGCCGAGCGTTGACGTTGATCGCACCGCGTCAGATAACACCGGCCAGGAAATCGAGTTCACCGCCCCATGCGTCTTCTCATCGTCGGTAGTCTGAACGGGCAAATTGGCGCCGCCAGCCGGATCGCGATCCAGCGCGGCGCTAAAGTAACTCAGGCCGAGTCGATCTCGGCCGGCCTCGAGATCGTGCGCGGCGGACCCGGCGCCGATCTGATCATGGCCGACCTTTCGCTCGACCTCGCCTCGCTGATCGGCTCGCTGGCGTCGGAACGGATCAACGTGCCGGTGGTCGCCTGCGGCATCGAAACCGACTCCCGCGCCGCCGTGGCCGCCATCAAGGCCGGCGCCAAAGAGTACATTCCGCTGCCACCCGACGCGGAACTGATCGCCGCCGTGCTCGAGGCCGTCGCTGCCGAGTCCGACGCACTGATTCACGCCGACCCCGCCATGGAACGTGTGATGCAGACGACCAAGAAGGTCGCGAGCTCGCAGGCGTCGGTTCTGATCACCGGCGAGTCCGGCACCGGCAAGGAGCTGGTCGCGCGCACGCTTCACCGCAACAGCCCGCGCAAGGACCGGCCCTTCGTCGCCGTGAATTGCGCCGCCATTCCCGGCGAGCTGTTGGAATCGGAACTCTTCGGTCACGAACGCGGCGCGTTCACCGGCGCGGTTGCGCGGCGCATCGGAAAATTCGAGGAAGCGAACGGCGGAACGCTGTTGCTCGACGAAATCAGCGAGATGGATCTCAAGCTGCAGGCCAAATTGCTGCGCGCCATCCAGGAGCGCGAAGTCGTCAGGATTGGCTCGAATACGCCGGTCAAAGTCGACACCCGGATTGTCGCCACCTCCAACCGCAATATGGAAGACGCGGTCAAGAAGGGCGCGTTCCGCGACGACTTGTACTTCCGCCTCAACGTGGTCAAGCTGGTTGTCCCGCCGCTGCGCGATCGTCCAGCCGACATCGAGCCCCTCGCCCGCCATTTTGTCCGCAAGTATGCCGAAGAGAACGGCGTCGCTGAGCGACCGCTAACCCCCGAAGCCATGACTCTCCTGAAGGGCCATAAGTGGCCGGGAAACGTTCGCGAGCTGGAGAACACGCTTCACCGCGCCGTGCTGTTGGCCTCGGGCGACACCGTTGGCGCGGACGCCATCGTCCTCGGTGACGCCGTTTCCTCGGTCGAGGCCGCTGGAACCGGCGGCCTGGTGGGCCGAACGGTCGCCGACGTCGAACGCGATCTGATCATCGACACCCTGAAACATACCCTCGGCAATCGCACCCACGCCGCGCGGATCTTGGGGATTTCGATTCGCACGTTGCGCAATAAGCTAAATACCTACGTGCAAGCCGGTTTGAACGTACCCCCGCCAGGGGCCGGCGAAGCGGCCGAGTGAATCGGTTTAAGTTATTGAAATAACGACTTAAATTCCCGCCGCCCTGACTCGGCAATTTTTGCCCATTTCAACCCCTTATTAACCGCAAGAGCGGCACTCTCGGCCTCGCAACGGCGCACTGGGTCAGCCGTCCGGGGTCTTTGGTATGGCTCAACAAACAGCAGATACGGCTACGACGGCGCCTGTTCCCGCGCCCGCAACGGCATCCACCAGCCAAGCTCCGGCCGGCAGTGCGGCATTCGACGGCTTCCTTCAGCGCGTTTCCGATTCCCTGAAACGCGGCGACCTCGGGTTCGCGCTCGGTCTCGTGCTGATCATGGTTGTCCTGATCATGCCGCTGCCGCCGTGGCTGCTCGACATCTCGTTGGCGCTGTCGATCACGTTGTCGGTCATGATCCTGATGACCGTGGTGTTCATCAAACGCGCGCTCGAATTCAATTCTTTCCCGGTCGTGCTGCTGATCGCGACCCTTCTTCGCCTCGCGCTCAATCTCGCGTCGACCCGCCTGATTCTGACCGACGGCCACAAAGGCCCCGACGCCGCCGGCGAAGTGATCGAGGCCTTCGGCGGCTTCATCATGGGATCGAACTTCATCATTGGCGTGATCGTGTTCGCGATCCTGACCTTGGTGAACTTCATGGTCATCACCAAAGGCTCGACCCGCATCGCCGAAGTAACCGCGCGATTCACCTTGGACGCGATGCCCGGCAAACAAATGGCGATCGACGCCGATCTGTCGGCCGGAATGATCGATGAAAAGGAAGCCCGCCGCCGTCGCGAAGACCTTCAAAAAGAAGCCGACTTTTTCGGCGCCATGGACGGTGCCTCGAAGTTCGTTCGCGGCGACGCCATTGCCGGCATTATCATCACCGCAATCAACGTCATCGGCGGCATGATCATCGGCATGGTCCAGAACGACATGGCGTTCGCCGACGCCGCCGATTCCTACACACGGCTCAGCGTCGGTGACGGCCTCGTCACGCAAATCCCCGCGCTGGTGGTGTCGACCGGCGCCGGCTTGATGGTGTCGAAGGGCGGCCTGACCGAACCGACCGATGCGGCTCTGAGCACCCAATTCTCGCGTTATCCCAAGGCGCTCGGCATGAGTTCGTTGCTGGCGCTCGCGATGGCCGCGCTTCCCGGCACGCCGGCGATGCCGTTCATGATGCTGGCGCTGATCACCGGCGGGGCCGCCGGCTGGTTGACGTGGAACGCGCAGCTCGAGTCCGACAAGGAAAAGCAGATCGCCGCCGTCAAGGCGACGCAGGAAGTGCCGGTCCAGGAAGAGCCCATCAGCCAGGCGATGAAAATCGACCAGGTCCGGCTGGAATTGGGTTACGGCCTCCTGTCGCTGATCAATAACGAAAACAAGCGGCTGACCGACCAGATCAAGTCGCTCCGCCGCGCGCTCGCGACCGACATGGGCTTCGTCATGCCGGCCGTGCGCATCCAGGACAACATGCAGATGGCGGCGAATTCGTACGCCATCTACGTCAAGGAAGTCGAAGCCGGCAAAGGCGATCTCCGCCCCAACATGCTGCTGGTGATGGACCCGCGTGGCGAAGACATCACGCTGCCGGGCGAACGTACGCGCGAGCCGACCTTTGGCCTGCCGGCCCTGTGGATCGATCCGTCGAACCGCGAAGAGGCTTTGTTCCGCGGTTATACCTTGGTCGACCCGCCGACCGTGATCACCACGCACTTGACCGAATTGGTGCGCGACAACATGCAGGAGCTGCTGTCGTTCGCCGAGACTCAGAAACTGCTCGACGATCTCGACAAGGAACACCAGAAACTAATGGCCGAAATCGTGCCGTCGCAAATCACGGTGGCCGGTATTCAGCGCGTATTGCAGAACCTATTGTCCGAGCGCGTCTCGGTGCGCGATCTGACCACCATCCTCGAAGGCATTTCGGAGGCCTGCGCCATCACGCGCAACGTCTTGCTGATCTCCGAACACGTTCGCTCGCGGCTGTCTCGCCAGCTTTCCGACGCCAGCAAGGACGACAGCGGCATCATTCCGATCGTGACCCTGTCGCCGGAGTGGGAGCAGGAGTTCTCGGAATCGCTGATGGGCTCGGGCGAGGATCGCCAGTTGTCGATGGCGCCGTCCAAATTGCAGGAATTCATCTCGGCGGTCCGGCAGAATTTCGAACGCTTTGCGATGCAGGGCGAAACGCCCGTGCTGCTGACCTCGCCCACCGTCAGGCCCTACGTGCGGTCGATTATCGATCGCTTCCGGCCGATGACCGTGGTGATGAGCCAGAACGAAATCCATCCGAAGGCCAAGATCCGGACGGTGGGGCAAATCTAGTCGTCAGCCACGAAGCCGGGACCAACCGGCTCTTGACCGGCGAACGAGAGAGCGCACGATACCGGGCGGCAATCCGCCCGATAGGGGAGCTGGATGCGGCTGAAGTCCTACAGCGCGCCGACCATGGCTGAGGCCATGCGTCTGGTCAGGAACGAGCTCGGCGAAGACGCGATCATCGTCTCGACGCAGCGCGCCTCCGACGGCCAGGGCGTGCGCATCACGGCCGCTTTGGAAGACGGCTCCGACGAAGACGACGACATTCAGCGTGCCCTCATGGGGCGCAACACCACCCGCTTCGCCGAGAAGGTCAAGGAAGCGCTGGAGTACCACGGCACGCCGCCACGCCTGGCCGACAAATTGATCGCGGCGGCGACCGCGGTCGAGGTCGGCTCGCCAAACATGGCCTGCGCCGCCGCGCTTGAAGACCACTTCGACTTCGCGCCGCTGCCCGAACGGAAGTCGCCCCGCCCCTTCATGCTGGTGGGCCCGCCCGGCGCCGGCAAGACCATCACCACCGCGAAACTCGCCGCGCGTGCACGGCTCGCCGGCCGACCGGTCGGCGTGATCACCGCCGACACCATTCGCGCCGGCGCGATCGCGCAGTTGGCCGCGTTCACCGGCATCCTCGAGATCGAACTGCGACAAGTGCGCGGACCCGAGCAGTTGCGGCCGGTCGTTGCCGAACTGATGACGCGAAACGATCTCGTCTTCATCGACAGCCCGGGCCTCAATCCTTTCAGTCACCACGACATGGAATATCTGCGTGGCCTGATCAACG
>VGEM01000295.1 GCA_016869315.1 Alphaproteobacteria bacterium
CACGCCGCTGGCCCTTTTGACCCTCAATGGTGTTTCTCTGCCCGCCAGCGCCTCATTGAATGGCGGTTCCGGTCCCGCTGATTTGCTCCGCTGGCATGTAGGGCAAATGCGCGTGGGGCTCGCCGCTAGCCAGCTAGGTATCGCTGCAGAGGCGCTGCGCCGAACAGCCGCGTATACGAGCGATAGGGTGCAGTTCGGCCGGCCGGTGGGTTCGATGCAGGCAGTCCAGCAGCGCGCGGCCGATGCTTACATCGACGTAGAAGCGATGCGCTCGACATTGTGGCGCGCGGCCTGGCTGATTGATCAAGGGGAAAGT
Organism: Alphaproteobacteria bacterium; assembly: GCA_016869315.1. GTDB lineage: Bacteria > Pseudomonadota > Alphaproteobacteria > Rhodospirillales > Rhodospirillaceae > VGEM01. The sequence goes on from VGEM01000295.1 coordinate 317, forward strand.
AACGATGCCGAAATAGCTGTGGCTAAGTATTGGGCGGCGATCGGGGGGCACCGGGTTACCCACACAGCTCAGCATCAGCATGGCGGTATCGGGGCAGACGTGACTTATCCCATTCACCGTTATTTGCTGGCTGCAAAGGCGGTGGAAACTACGCTCGGTGGCGCGCAGTCCTTACTGGCGGAGCTCGGTGTTACCATCGCTTCGGGCGCTGCCCGTCGGCTTTCGGCAATTGGAGGAGGTTATGATGCGCTTTGAAGATATTGCAGAGGGGGTCGAACTTCCTGAGCTCGTATTTCCAGTGACGGCCTCAGCCATTGCCGTAGGTGCAATTGCGACCAACGACTATGAAACGGTGCATCACGACAAAGCCGCTGCAGAGGCCTCCGGCGTTCCGAACATCTTCATGAACATCTTAACCACTAATGGCTTGGTGCAGCGATTTGTGGGCACATGGGCGGGTCCCGAAGCGCGAGTGCGCAAGATCCGCATCAAACTGGGAGCCCCAAATTTTGCCGGCGATACTATGCGCATCAACGGAACTGTGAGCCGGGTCGACAAGATCGTCGGCGAAGTGGATGTGGCTGTGTCTGGCCGTAACGGTATCGGTGAACACGTTGGCGCAACTGTAACCCTATATTTCCCCGAGAGGAGCGCGGCATAAACGAGCTTTCTGGCAAGGCGGCGATCGTCGGTATCGGCGCGACCGAATTCTCCAAGAATAGCGGGCGCTCTGAACTGCGTCTCGCTGTGGAGGCGGCATTGGCTGCGCTGGCCGATGCGGGCATCGATCCCGCCGAGGTAGACGGCATGTCCACTTATACAATGGACAACAATCCCGAGATTGAGCTCTTTCGCAACATCGGAGGGCGAGAGCTCAAGTTTTTCAGTCGCATCCATTATGGCGGTGGGGCAGCTTGCGCGCCGATCATGCATGCTGCAATGGCCGTGGCGACCGGAGTCGCGGAAGTGGTTGTGTGCTACCGCGCTATGAACGAAAGGTCGCAATATCGGTTCGGTGCCGCTTTCACCCCCGATGTCTTGCCTACGGCTGAAATCGCGCACTATGGCAATTACGTTCCCTTCGGTCTTGCGTCGCCTGCTAGTTGGGTGGCCATGTCGGCCCGGCGCTACATGCACGAACATGGTGCAACTTCGGAGGACTTTGGCCGCGTAGCCGTGGGTTTCCGGGATTTCGCTGCCACAAACCCGAAGGCGTGGTTCTATCAGCAGCCGATATCAATGGAAGATCACCAGGCGTCACGCTGGATCGTTGAGCCGCTGCATCTGTTGGATTGTTGTCAAGAATCCGATGGTGCCGTGGCGGTTGTGGTTACTACAGCGGAACGTGCGCGTAAGCTGCGCCATGCGCCAGCGATCATTCGCGCTGCAGCCCAAGGCTCATGTGACGATCAGCAGATGATGACCAGCTATTACCGCCCCGATGTGACCCAGCTCTCGGAGATGAAATTAGTCGCCCGCCAGCTCTATGCATCGGCAGGTATCGGACCCGATAACGTTCAGGCGGCAATTCTTTACGATCATTTCTCACCTTTTGTCCTGCCGCAGCTGGAGGCTTTTGGCTTTGCGAAGAAAGGGCAGGCGAGAGATTTTGTGCGCGAAGGCCAGATAGCCCGAGGCGGCCGCCTGCCTGTAAATACCAATGGCGGTCAGTTGGGCGAAGCGTATATTCACGGCTTGAACGGCGTTGCTGAGGGTGTCAGGTTGGTTCGCGGCCAGAGCGCCAATCAGCCCGGTGCCTGCCGTAATGTGATCGTGACCGCTGGCACTGGGGTCCCAACGTCAGGGCTGATCCTATCGAGTGATTAAGGTCCTCATCTGTCGGTTCTCCTTCAAGCGAATGCCGGTAAAACGGCTCGTCATAGTGTTGGGGCGTGACTCATCCCGTCTTTTAGAAATCGACGCTTAATAGCCAATTCTTTCGCTATAATCCCGCATTCAGTTCCTATTTAATCGCATATTGCGTAACGGTTGTTGACTTTTTTTTCGCAAAAGCTCAGCCTCAGACCCACACATAGCCAGTAGGGGTTACGGGGGGGGTAATAATTATGATTATGACCAAGAAGGATCGCTTCGTTCTAAGCTTAATGCTCGGAACGAGCCTGACTGCAGTAGCAAATTCTGTAGTTGCCCAGGGAAGAGGCACACAAAGTGGCGTCGTCCTCGAAGAAATCGTGGTGACGGCTCAAAAACGCGAAGAGAACTTGCAACAGGTTCCTTTCGCAGTTAGTGCCATCAGCGCTGAGACAATCGAGAAGCTCGCGATCCGCGATGCGCGCGATATCTCCGGTATGGCGCCTAACGTTACCATCGTCCAAGGTACCGTCAGTAACTCAGCCGCCGTGATTTCAATGCGCGGCATTCCCAACGGTGGCAGCGAGTCTTTCGGGCTCGATTTGGCAAACGGCCTCTACGTCGATGGCGTCTATATTGCCCGCTCTGGCGCAAGTGGCCTGGACGTCATGGATGTCGAACGCATTGAAGTGTTGCGTGGGCCGCAGGGCACATTGTTCGGGCGGAACACGACCGGCGGTGCCGTCGCTTTTGTTTCCCGCCAGCCGTCCCAAGAATTTCAGGCAAGAGCAGAAGTCGGCGGTGGCAATTTCGATACGCGTCACGCCCGGATTTCGTTAGACCCAGGCAATATCATGGGCGTTGCGACTAGCTTTTCCTACATTCACCGTGAACGCGACGGTACCGTCGACAACATCCTGCAGGCCGAAAGTTCCAACGATCCGGGGGCGCGGGAGACCGACTCTTTCCGTGGAGCAGCGCGCGCAGAACTCGCCGACACGGGCAGCATCCAGTACATTTTTGACTGGAGTAAGACGGATGGCATCGCTCCGGCCTTTCAACTGACGAACACCTCTAACGGTGCTGTGCGCCCGCCTTTGGTCATCAATGGCAAAGCGGTTCGAGTGACGCAGCCCGCTCCTGTCGCACAGTATCTGGCTGGCGCTACATTCCTTGAGGCCGGATGTGCGGCATTGGCGGCGCCGACCCGGGCCTACCGTGATCGCGTCTGCAATGACATTCCGAACACTGCGACAGACAAGACTTGGGGCCATAATCTGCAAGTTCAGAATGATTTCGACGCTTTCAGCGTCAAGTCCACGACCGGCTATCGTTTCTGGAATAGCAGTTACAACACTGATCTCGACGGGCTTGGCGCATTCACCGGACCAGCTTTCACGCAAGCGACGCTCTTCAATCGTATGCCGGCAGCCTTGCTGGGGTTTGTTCCCACAATCCCCGCAGCGGCAAGGCCTGTCATTGCTTCATCGCCGGTCCCCACGATTCAGCAAAACCTGTTCGATACCAACAACGTGCGTCGTCACAAGCAGTTTAGTCAGGAGGTCGAAATCTCGGGTGATACCGACGCTTTCGACTGGGTGGCCGGTGCATTTTATTTTTGGGAGAGGGGTAGTGAAAGGAACCCGCAGAACAGTGGCTTTGTTCTCGACACGAACAACATTTTTCTCGGTAACTTCGGTCCACTTGGGCCGTCGTTCGTCGCTGCCAACCCAGCGCGCTATCGCTTAGTCCAGACCCGCGCGGTGCTCGCCTATATCGCGTCGAGCGAGAGTACGGCAACGTACGCTCAGACCACGTTCTATCCGGGCGGGCGCGATTCGGGCCTGCGACTGACGGCTGGCGGTCGTTACACCTGGGACGAAAAGACAATGCGTCGCTCTCAGAATGGTGCCGTTCCACTCGCTGTTCTCGAAAGCGGGGATGCTAGTTTCGATAAGTTCACTTGGAATTTGATGGCAGCGTACGATGTGGCGGAAAATGCCAACGTCTATGCACGCGTTGCCACTGGATATCGTTCGGGGGGCTATAACTCCCAGGATCCGGTCATTCCTGGCACAACCCAGCCTGCAAACTTTAATCCTGAATCAGTAATATCATATGAGTTGGGATTGAAGTCCGAGTTGTTCGACCGCCGACTGCGTCTGAACGTCGCTGGCTTTCACAACGTTTACTCGGATCTTGCGGTAAATATCCCTCGCACGGATGCTCCCTTAGGAACTTTTGCAACGCGCGTCGGCAATGCGGGCAAAGTTACCTACACAGGCTTTGAGGTCGAAGGGCAAGCCATCCTTAGCGAGAGCTTCAATGTCGAAGGTAACATCGGATACATTGATGTTAAGTTTAAGGAATTTCTGGTAGGCCAATCGACAACCGCGGGCGCACCGCCGATTGATATCGCTTCGGTTAATCGGCCTGGTTACACCTCCCCGTTAACAGCGTACGCCGCACTGAACGCCCAATTCCCGTTTGGTGGCGACCTGCGATTGGTGGGCCGTGTGAGCTACACGTATGAGGATGGTAAATATACCTTTCCCAACAATATCGGTGCGCCGTTCAACGATGAACTGCGAGGCAACAACCGCAACATCGTTGATGCACAGATCGGCGTCGATGGGATCTCAGTCAGCGGGGCCGCTGCGGAGGTTCGTCTCTGGGTTAAGAACTTGACGAACCAGCACGACTTCGTGCGAGGAATCGATTTCGGACAACTTGGTTATGCGGGTGGCTTCTTCGCCGATCCGCGTACTTACGGCCTCACCGCCGGAATCAAGTTTTAGCTTGGGTACCGCCATCAGCCAGAGTGACCTGCCCTGATTCTTCGGACCAGTTTTTAAGTTGAGAGCACGGCCCCTGGCTGCTGTTTGTGTTGTGCAACGGGCCGGGGCGCGAAGGCCCCAAGTACCGCAGCGTCCCGGCCCGTTGCATGCA
>VGEM01000296.1 GCA_016869315.1 Alphaproteobacteria bacterium
AGCGTCTTGGCGTTGGCGCCCACCGACAAGGCGAGCGCGGCAATCAGGAGAAACTTTTGCATGGTGTCCTATTGCGCGGCGGACCTACTCGGCCGCCATGGTTGCTGTCTTGAGTTTGTCTTCTTTCAGGTCATAGAAGGCGATGAAAATGGCGGAAATCAGCATGCCGGCGGCCGGCAATATCGCGGCGCAGATATAGATCGCCTGGATCGCGCTGTCGGGCTGTTCGGTCGCGACGCCGGCACGGCTCTCGATGTAGCCCATCGCCCCAAGAAACGCGCCAGTCAGCGACACGCCAATGGCAAAGGCGACTTTTTCCATCATGGTATATATGCCCGAGAACACGCCTTCGCGGCGCATGCCGGTGCGGCGGGTGTCGTATTCCATGGTGTCGGGCAGCATCGAAGCGCCCATCAGCATCATCCCGGCCGAACCGAAGCCTTGGACGAACGCGCGGAGGTAAAACACCAGCGGCGCTTCGCCTTCGGCGCTGAACCACCACGTCGCGGTGGCCAATCCGAAGACGACGGTGGCGAGAATATACGCGTTCTTTTTGCCGATCTTGCGGCCAAGCCGCACCCAGATCGGGATCGAGACGAACAGCCCGACGGTCGTCACCACCATGATGAGGCCGAGAATGGTGTCGCCCGCCTTGAGAACGCGCGTCGTGAAATAGGCGATGACCGATTGCGTGACCGCCATCGACATCAGCTGAGTCAACTTCGCCGACATCAGCCAGACAAAGGGTTTGTTTTCCCACGCCAGCTTGAGCTGCGACCAGTACGTTGGCCGCTCGCCTTCATCGCGTTCGATGCGTCGGGCGCTGCCGGTCATCAGGAAGCAGAGCAGGCAGGCCGTGAAGGTGAGTCCGCCCAACACCCAGCCCAACAGGTTGTGACCGGCCATGCCGCCGCCGCCGGTGACGATCAAGTACGGTCCAAGGAACCCGCCCAGCACCTGACCGATGCCGATGGCGGTGACCCTGAACGAAATCAGATACGACCGCTCGTGGTAGTCGTCGGTCATCTCGGCAGGCATCGCGAGGTAGGGCACGTTGAAGGTGGCGTACGCGGTCGCGAACAGGATCAGCATCACGCCGATGTAAATCGTCCGCGATGTCATGTCATCGATCGCCGGCGCCGAGAACAGCGCCGGCAACGCAAGGCCGCACATGAATGCGCCGGCAAGGAGATAGGGGCGACGTCGACCCATCGACGATCGGGTGCGATCGCTGACATTGCCGATGATCGGGTCGAGCACGGCGTCGTAGGCCTTGGACAATGCGATCAGCAGTCCGGCCGTGGCGGCGGCGATGCCAAGCCAGTCGGTCATGTAGCGCAGGATCAGCAAATTCACCGAATTGAAGATGATCGCGATCCCGAGCGTGCCAAAACCCCACCCGATGCAAAGGCTTAGCGGCAGTGTCCGGGTCGGCGCGGAGGCGAGTGTCATGTAAATATAAGGAGTAGAGTGAGCAATACTTTAGAGCAAGGCGAATCCATGGACGCTTGAAGTATTGTTCGCGCGGACAATGGTGAAAAGTCAGTGATTGCAGATGGGGATTTACCGAATTCGGCTCCCAATTGAGGCCCTCTTGCTGATCGTTGGTTTGCTGTGTTTCGTGGCCGAACAGCCAAGCATGGCGGCAACCGTAGATGCCGGCGCGATCTTCTCATCCTCACAGACGAGTTCGCAGTCGTATGTGAGAATTTACAATACTGGCTCGTCAAGTGGGACCGTGACGGTGACGTCGCGGGATTCCGCCACTGGTCAGAGCGTGGGGCGGTGGACGAGTCCCTCGATTCAAGCTGGGTCGCAGCAGCAGTATTTCATTGGAACAATTGAGAGCGAAGCCGGGATTGGGCCATCGGCACGCCCGAGCTATTACGCGATGACGATCGATTCTGGCGTCAGCGGTCACTTCCAGCACGTGCTGTATCGGCCGGCCGAAGGAACGCTAACCAATCTGAGTACGTGCGCCGCCGGTACGACGGTTGATTCGACGCGATTGCTCGCGGTTCATACGGGATTGGTAGCAGCGGTCGGATTTCCAAGCACGCTAGCGATTACGAATACCGGGGCCGGCGCGGCGGCGGCGACCCTCGGTGTATATGACGCGCGCAATGGGAATAGGATCGGTGCGTACACGAGTTTGTCTATTCCGGTGGGCGGTCAGGTTCTCATCGCGATGACGGCGATCGAGAGTGCCATCAGTTTCTCGCCATCGGCTGGAATGTTCCACTACGTGATCCGGATCGAGGGAGCGTTTAGCGGATTTATCCAACAATCTCGTCGACAACCAAAATGTCGGCGTCATTACGGATATGACCACTGTTTGCCGGCTACAACCGACACTGCACTTGGCAATTGTAAGCCCTGCCGAGGGGCCAATCGCCGGCGGCACCGAGGTCACTTTGACGGGAGGTGGATTCTCCGGCGCTACGGTGACTCTTGACGGCAACATTATAGCGCCGTCTTCGAGTTCTGATTCGGAAATCCGTTTTCGGACTCCGGTCCATGAAAACGGCTACGGTCTCCTCGCAGTCCGCAAGGGTGGTCAGGGCGCCTATGGACGGTTCCTCTACAAACCTCCTCTGTTGAGCGAGATTCCGGTTGGATCAATCACCACTGTTGCAGGAATCGGTTTCTACCGAGGAGATTATGGCCCCGCTCTTTCGGCCCAAATGATTCCCAACCATGTCGCATTTGATTCTGCGGGGAATGTTTATGCAGCCGAAGCCAACTTCAACGTCGTCTCTCGCATCGGCGCAGATGGATTGTTGATTCCCGTGGCTGGAAATGGTTTGGTTTGCTCAAATCGACCTCCCTGCGGCGACGGTGGCGATGCGACCAAGGCATCGATAGCTTTTCCACGTGGGATTTCGATCGATGCCAATAATAATCTTTACATTGCCGATCAGGATCATCGCATTCGTCGGGTCAGCCTAAGTACCGGCACCATCACAACGGTAGCCGGCAACGGTCAGCAGGGGTTCTCGGGAGACGGTGGCTCGGCAACAAGCGCTCGAATCGGAAAGCCAACTTATCTGACTGTTGCGGGTGCTGATGTCTATTTCATTGACTTCCTGAACAGGCGGATCCGACGGATCGACAGCGCCGGCAATATTTCCACCGTCGTTGGAAACGGAACAAGGGGCTACACGGGAGACGGCGGGCCGGCGGCGCAGTCGTCGTTCGCCATTGACGAAAGTGATCACGGCGCGATTGCCATAGGGCCGGACGGCTATCTCTATTTTGCCGACACGCACAACTATGCAATTCGCAAGGTCAATCTTGGGACGGGCATTATTTCGACGGTCGTGCCCGATACGCGCAATGCTCGCGGGTTGCTTAGTACCTTGGCGCTCGATTCCGAGGGCAACATGTATTACGCCGGATCGGCGATCGTGAAGGCGTCACCGGGCGGCGCGGTGCTCAAGATTTATGGAGGTTCTGCGACAGGTTACAGTCCGGATGGAACGTCGATCGACAACGCGGTTTTCAATATTGTCCACGGTCTTGCATTTGATTCGGGCGGAAACCTCGTTTACTCCGAGGAACGCCCGGGGCTTGTCCGGCGCTTGAACTTCGCAACCGGTAAGATTGAGACTATCGCTGGTGATCCACTCGCGCAGCCCGGCGAGTTCGGGTCTGCGCTGGCCGCCGCACTGTTTGCTTCGGCAATGGGCGATATTTCCTTCACGAGCACCGGTGAGATGATCATCGCCGACGGGCGCGTGCGGCGGATGTCGAAAACCGGTGTGCTGACCACAATCGCGGGGCGATTTCTCAATCCCGTGAACGTGACCCCGGGGGCGCGTGTGCCGGCTGCCGACGCCCCGATTGCCGCCATCGCGCTTGCCATCGACGATCGGGACGAGATTGATGTCCTTGAGCCCAATTTTCCAATTTTTCATATTGACCGGGACGGCATGGCAAGCCTTGTGGTGCCGAGTGGCTGCGGTTATTCCGGCGATGGTGGAGCCGCGAACACTGCGCGCAAGTGCCAGGCTTGGGGCGCGGTGCGTGACGCAAATCGGAATCTCGTCTTTGCCGACACGAATAACAATCGCATTCGCAAGATTGATGGAAGCACCGGTCTAATTTCGACGATCGCTGGCATTGGATCGGTCAATGGTATTGAGCGTTACAACCAAGGCACGTCATGCGGTGACGGCCGGCCGGCGACGAGTGCTTGCATCAATACTCCCTACGGTGTGGCTCTTGACCCTTCCGGGAACTTGTTCATCACTGAGTTTTGGTCAAACCGTATTCGTAAGATCGACACCTCGGGCACGATTTCAACATTTGTTCGCCCGCTCGGCTCAGGTTCCAGTGTTGGTTCCGTGGGACTCAAATTTGATCGCAACGGTAATCTCTATACAAATGTGTACGACCGCATCGTTCGAATTGACCGAAGTGGGGTCATTACCACGGTTGCCGGAACCTCAGGCGACTTAGGGTTTTCTGGCGACGGAGGTCCGGCACTGCAGGCCAAGATCAATCGAGGCGATGGCGGATTGTCAGCGGGACTTGCGATCGACGCCGATGATAACCTCTATTTTGTTGACGCAGGCAATCGCCGAATCCGAGCTATACGAGGTGGGGCACGCTAGATTGGCTCCCTGTTTGAGTGGAAGAGGCCGCACTCGGCTGCTGCTAAGGCGCTTGAGTAGTCCCGATTCGCTTGAAGGATTCAAATTTCGAAGGGAAACTGAGCTCCGAGCAAAAGGCAGCGCCGCCATGGACGTCGGTCGAGAGGCGGCTGCTCCATGAAACTTTCACCTATCGACGTGGTAGGCAGATGGTAAGGATCATATCGGCCCGACCAATGAACCGAAAAGAGCGGAAGCGTTATGAAGAAGAAACTTAAACCGATCCCGCAATTCAAGTCGGAATCCGACGAACGTCGATTTTGAGAGACCCACGATTCGACCGACTATTTGGATTGGTCTAAGGCGCAGCGGGTACAGTTTCCCAACCTGAAGCTTACGACGACTGCGATTTCACTACGTCTTCCAGTCGGCACACTGGATAGAATTAAG
>VGEM01000297.1 GCA_016869315.1 Alphaproteobacteria bacterium
TCAACGCAGCCTATGCGCTCTTGAAAAAAGCGATGTCGAGAACAAGCTCCGCAGCCTGAAGTAACCTAAGAGTTGGGCCCTGGCGTTCGCCAGGGCGACAGGTAAATTTCGGATGTCGTCCTGGCGAAAACCAGGACCCATGCGTATCGTGGCTCGATCCTCGATTGATCTTGGGAGGCTTCCATCGATCTCAAACTCAAAGGCCGGGTCGTCTTGATCACCGGCGGCAGTCGCGGCCTGGGCGCGGCCAGCGCGAAGTTGCTGGCGGCCGAAGGCGCAAAGATCGCGCTCGCCGCCCGCAGCGCCGGCGACATGGCCAAGATCGCCGAACACCTCCATGCCGCCCACGACACCGAGACGCTGGTGGTGCCGTGCGACCTCACCCAGTCGGAGTCCACCGAGAAGGTGGTCGATGAGGTTTTGAAGGCTTTTGGCACCATCGACGTGCTCATCAATTCTGCCGGCGCGTCCCAAGGCGGCCTGTTCTGGGAGATTTCGGACAAGGTCTGGGCCGAGAGTTTTGAACTCAAGGTCATGGGCGCGATCCGCATGATGCGCGCCGTCATTCCGGTGATGCTGAAAAACAAGTACGGCCGCATCGTCAACATCGTCGGCAATACCGGCCAGCAACCTTCGCCGCGCCTGCTGCCCGGCTCGGCCGCCAATGCCGCACTATTGGCGATCACCCGCGGCGTTGGCGAGGAGTTGGCCGCGCACAACATCGTCGCCAACGCCGTCAATCCGGGGCCGACCCGGACCGAGCGATGGGTGACGTTGATGAATCGCCTGTCGCAAAGCTCGGGCCGCAGCGTCGCCGAAGTCGAAAGCGACTACACGCGACAGATCCCGCTCGGCCGTCTGGCCGAGCCCGATCACATCGCCGGATTGATCGTCTTTCTGGCGTCGGACCGCGCGGCCAACATGGTCGGCACCTCGATCACCGCCGACGGCGGCTGGAATCGCGGGATATGAGCCTCTCAAACACGCAATTTCACGTGACAATTCAGGCGCGTGGCGCTGATTGCATGGGTCCAAAAGCCCGTGCCATAAACGCCCGGTAGCGTGGTTTTTCCGCGCGATGGTTGGAGCGAGACGATGAGCAAGCGCGCGGACAGCAGCAAGGCAGATGGCGGACCCCGGCTCCCGGACAAGAAGGTTTCCGCCAAGGACGTTTTCGGCCTGAACATCGACATGACGTTGCCGGCGTTCTCCGAACGCGACGAGCATGTCCCGGAGATCGACAAGGCGTACAAATTCGATCGCGACACGACGCTCGCGATCCTCGCCGGCTTCGCCCATAACCGCCGGGTCCTGATCCAGGGTTACCACGGCACCGGCAAATCGACCCACATCGAGCAAGTCGCGGCGCGGCTGAACTGGCCGTGCCTGCGCATCAATCTCGACAGCCACATCAGCCGCATCGATCTGATCGGCAAGGATGCCATCATTATCCGTGACGGCGCACAGGTCACCGAGTTCCGCGAAGGACTGTTGCCGTGGGCGTTGCAACACGCTGTCGCGCTGGTGTTCGACGAATACGACGCCGGCCGGCCCGACGTGATGTTCGTGATCCAGCGCGTGCTCGAGGTTGAAGGCAAGTTGACGCTGCTCGATCAGAACAAGGTGATCAGGCCGCATCCGGCCTTTCGCTTGTTCGCGACGGCCAACACGGTTGGGCTTGGCGACACGACCGGGCTCTATCATGGCACGCAGCAGATCAACCAAGGCCAGATGGATCGCTGGAACATCGTCGCCACGCTCAACTACCTGCCGCATGACGCCGAAGTGCAAATCGTTCTCGCCAAGTCGCCAGGCTTCAACAACAAGGACGGCAAGCAGATGATCTCGTCGATGGTCGACGTCGCCGAAATGACCCGCACGGGATTCATGGGTGGCGACATTTCGACGGTGATGTCGCCGCGCACGGTGATCTCGTGGGCCGAGAATTACGCGATCTTCAAGGATTTGGGTTATGCGTTCCGCGTCACGTTCCTCAACAAATGCGACGAGACCGAGCGCGCCACCATCGCCGAGTACTACCAGCGTTGCTTTGGCGAAGACGTCAAAGGCTCGGCGGTCGAGGCGGCCGCCTGATCGTCGCAGCGTCGCCGTGACCCAGGGCTATTCCAGCTATTCCGACAAAGGGCCCAACCGCACCGAGGCGTTCAAGGGCGCGACATCGGCTGTCGTGAAGGCGTTGTCGGGGCGGCCCGAAGCGACCGTGGTCTTTACGCCGATCGCCAACAATCAAAAGCTCGGCGCCGCGCCGACCGGCGAAGTTCGCCTGCCCTTGCCGCCGCAAAAACTGACAAAGGAAAATGTCATCCGCCTGCGCGGTTCGGCCGATGCCATGGCGCTCAGGCTCCGGCACCACAACGCCGCCATCCACGCCAAGCGCATGCCGGTCGGCAAGGACGCGGTCGATGCCTACAACGCCATGGAGCAGGCGCGGGTCGAGGTGATCGGCAGCGACAAGTACAAGGGCGTCTCGCGCAACATCGGCGACGCGCTTGAGCAGCGCTTGCTGCTCGAAGGCTACGCCATGGCGCGCTCGACCACCCAGATCCAGATGGGTGACGCGCTCAAGGTCCTGATCCACGATCGCTGCGACGACATCGAAATGGGGCCGACCTGCAGGCACATCAAAGAAGTGTTCGAAGGCGAGTTCGGCGACAAGCTCGACGGCTACCTCGACGGCATCCGCGACAATCTGACCGATCAGCGCAAGGTGGCCGACATCTTGCGTCAGATGATCGAACTCTTGAACCTTGAGAAGGACGACGGCGGACGCGACCTTGACGACGAGGACGTCGAAGCCGGCGATGAAGCCGAGAAAGACGCCGCCCCCGATCCATCGGAAGAGGATAAGGAAAAAGACACCGAGAGCGCCGCCAGCGGCGCCGAGACCCAGGCCGGCGAAGAACAGGCCGAGGGCGACGCGGTCGAGGACGACCGCGACAGCGACACCATGTCGATGCTGGAAGCGGCGATGGAGCCCGGCACCGAGGGCAAGCAGATGCGTCCGCGCCCCGGCCACAACGAGAAGACCGGCGAAGCGCGCTACAAGATTTTTGCGACCGAGTTCGACCAGGAGATCGAGGCGACCGAACTGTGCGACGCCGAGGAATTGGTGCGCCTCCGGCTTCAACTCGACCGCCAGCTCGCTCATTTGCAGGGCGTCGTCGCGCGCCTCGCCAACCGCCTGCAGCGAAAACTGATGGCACAGCAATTGCGCAGCTGGGACTTCGACCTGGAGGAAGGCCTGCTCGACGCCGGCCGTCTGGCGCGAATCGTCGCCAATCCCACCCACGCGCTGTCATTCAAACGGGAACGCGAAACTCACTTCCGCGACACGGTCGTCAGCCTCCTGATCGATAACTCCGGCTCGATGCGCGGCCGGCCGATCACGATTGCCGCCATGACCGCCGACATACTGGCGCGCACGTTGGAACGCTGCGGCGTTAAAGTCGAAATTCTCGGCTTCACCACCAGCCAGTGGAAGGGCGGCCAGTCGCGCAAGAAATGGGCCGAAAACGGAAAACCGTCCAACCCGGGGCGGCTCAATGATCTGCGCCACATCGTCTATAAAGCCGCCGACTCTCCCTGGCGCCGCGCGCGACGGAACCTCGGCCTCATGCTGCGCGAGGGCATTCTCAAGGAAAACATCGACGGCGAGGCGCTGGTCTGGGCGCACAACCGCCTGATCCAGCGTCACGAACAGCGGCGCATCCTGATGGTCATCTCGGACGGCGCGCCGGTCGACGATTCGACGCTGTCGGTCAATCCCGGCAATTACCTCGAACAGCATTTGCGCGATGTCATCGCCTACATCGAGAACTATTCGAGCGTGCAGCTGCTTGCGATTGGAATTGGCCACGACGTGACACGCTACTACCGCCGCGCCGTCACCCTGATGGACGCCGACGAACTTGGCGGCGCGGTGATGACGCAGCTGTCCGATCTATTCGAAGAAGACGCCCGCGCTGCAAATTCGTATCGGGCGGCGGCGGCGTTTTAACCGCGCACCTTCCCCAACAGCCTGTTCTGATCGGCCTCAAACTCCGCGGCGATGAAATCGAGCACGGCGCGGATACGGGCGCTGCGACGGATGTCGTTATGCGTCAACAGCCAGGCTTCCATCATGTGATTGATTTCCTCGGGCAGCACGCGCACCAGATCGGGGCACTCGTCGGCGACGAAGCAGTCATGCACGCCGAGCCCGACACCGACGCGAATGGCGTTGAGCTGGCCGTTGGCGCTGGTCGAGCGATGAATGATGTTCTCGCGATGGAACATCGCCTCCAGCCGCTGCACCGCGACGTTACGGCCCAGCATGGCCTCGCCGAAGCCGACCAGCAGATGATCTTTCAAGGAGTAGATCGACGTCGGCGTGCCGTGACGCGCGAGGTAATCGCGCGTCGCATACATGCCGATCGCTACTTCGCCCAGCTTGCGCGCGACCAGATCGGGCTGATCCGGCCGGAACAGTCGGAGCGCGATGTCGGCTTCGCGTCGAACAAGATCGATGGTGCGATTGTCCACCACCAATTCGAGGCAGAGCCCGGGCTGCGCCGTGTGAAATGCCGCCAGCCGTCGCGGCAGCCATTGCGATCCCAAGACCTCGCTCAAGGACACGCGCACCGTTCCTGACAGCCTTTGCTGTGCGGCGTCGGCCTTGCGGGCGATGGCGAGCATTTCCGCTTCGACGCGACGCGCGCCTTCGAGCACATCTTCGCCGTCGTCGGTGAGCAGCAGACCACGGGTCGTCCGGACGAACAGTTTGGTGCCGATCTGCTCTTCCAGTGCGGCAACCCGGCGGCTGAGCGTGGGCTGGCTGACGCGCAACTTGTCGGCCGCCTTGGAGAAACTACCGGTGTCGGCCACGGCGAGAAAATCGCGCATGGCATCCCAGTCGATGGTATTCATTTTATTTAATCCTCATATGCCGTAATAGGCACTGTTATTCGTTTTCTTATACGCCTAGTGTCTGCGACGT
>VGEM01000298.1 GCA_016869315.1 Alphaproteobacteria bacterium
CCACTAAAACCCGCGCTATTCCACACGCGGAATTGCGGTGCCGGGGTGTTCCCGGGATCGGTCCGGTGTTGGCCGGGGATCGTCCTTGGCCGACCAACCTTCCGCGGCGGCATAACCGGAGAAAGGAATCCCATGGCTGTCCCGACAGTATCATTGCGCCAACTCATCGAGGCGGGCGCGCATTTCGGTCACAACACCCGGCGCTGGAACCCACGCATGAAGAACTATCTCTTCGGCGTGCGCGATGGCGTTCACATTATCGATCTGCAGCAGACCGTGCCGATGCTGGAGCGCGCGCTCAAAGCGGTGCACGACATCGTCTCGCAAGGTGGCCGCGTGCTGTTCGTCGGCACCAAGCGCCAGGCCCAGGAGCTGGTCAAGGAATTCGCCGAAAAGTGCGGCCAATATTACGTCAACTACCGTTGGCTGGGCGGCACGCTCACCAACTGGAAGACGGTGTCGAATTCGATCAAGCGTCTGAAGGACCTCGAAGGACGCCTGTCGAACGAGCAACAGCTCGCGGGGCTGACCAAGAAAGAACAACTTAATCTGCAGCGCGAGCAGGAAAAGCTCGACCGTGCCCTCGGCGGCATCAAGGACATGGGCGGCTTGCCGGATATTCTGTTCGTCATCGACACGAACAAAGAGGCGATCGCCGTCGCTGAGGCCCGGACGCTCAAGATTCCGGTTGTTGCTGTGCTCGACAGCAACTCCGACCCGGCTGGCATTACATATCCGGTGCCGGGCAATGACGATGCCATTCGCGCCGTGAAGCTGTACTGCGAGCTGGTCGCCAATACCGTGCTTGACGGCATCTCGGACGAAATGAAGCTGGCCGGCGTCGATCTGAAGGAAGCTGAAGCGGCAAAGGCTGCGACGGCCGAAGCCCCCGCTGCCGAAGCGGCCCCAGCGCCTGAAGCCGGTGACAAGGACGACGACAAACCGAAAGTGGAAGTCGTCAAGAAGCCGCGCAGCCGGTCAAAGCCAAAGAAGGCCGACAGCGACGCAGCGAGCGCCTAATCGGGCCGCTGCAAATAGTTGTTTTCAGGCCGGCGCGACGTTTCGCGCCGGCCGATCCTACACATTCTGACACGAGGACATGACCATGGCTGAACTCACCGCATCGTTGGTGAAGGACCTGCGCGAAAAAACGGGCGCGGGCATGATGGATTGCAAGAAGGCGCTGACCGAGACCAAGGGCGACTTCGAGGCGGCGGTCGATTGGCTGCGCAAGAAGGGGCTCGCGGCTGCCGCCAAGAAATCGGGGCGCGTCGCCGCCGAAGGTCTGGTCGGCGTCGCTACGACCGGCACGGCGGGTGCCGCCGTCGAAATCAATTCCGAGACCGATTTCGTCTCTCGCAATGAACAGTTCCAGGGCTTTGTCGAGGCGGTTGCCAAGATCGCCGTCACCAAGAAAGGCGACGCCGATAAGATCAAAGCGGAAATCATGGCCGGCGTCGGCAAGTCCGTCGCTGACCAGCTCACGAGCCTGGTTGCGACCATTGGCGAAAACCTGCAATTCCGCCGGGCGGCGCACGTGGAAGTGTCGGACGGCGTGGTGTCGTCGTATATCCATACCGCGGCAAAGCCGGGCATGGGCCGCATCGGCGTGTTGGTGGCGCTTGAGTCGACCGGCAACAAGGATCAGCTTTCGGCCCTTGGCAAGCAATTGGCCATGCATGTGGCGGCCGCCAATCCCCAAGCCCTCGACATCGCGTCGGTCAATCCGGCCGCCCTCGAACGCGAAAAGGCGATTTATCGCGATCAGGCCGCGGCGTCGGGCAAGCCGGCCGATATCGTCGAAAAGATGGTCCTGGGCCGAATCCGGAAGTACTACGAGGAAGTCGTACTGCTCGAGCAGAACTACATCATGGACGACAAGGCAAAGATCGCCCAGGTCGTGGCCAAGCTGGCGAAGGACATCGGCGCTCCCGTGGCCCTTAAGGGCTTCATCCGCTTCGCTCTTGGCGAGGGTATTCAGAAGGAAGAGAAGGACTTTGCCGCCGAGGTGGCCGCCGCGGCGGGCACGACGAAGACTTAAGGTTTTGCCATAAGGGTTTGATTGAAATAGGCCTTTTTCGCGCTTACACTGCCGCGACCGGGTCCGGTTCGGCCCTCGCGGCCCGCGAGACGGCATGCCGGGATCGCCCAAAAAGGGGACGGGTCAACCGTCCCTTTTCGTTGTCGAGAACTGACGCGCCGAGGAGCGCGACGCATGGCCAGTGCGCTGCCCTATAAGAGGATCCTGCTGAAGGTCTCGGGCGAGGGCTTGATGGGCCCAAGCGAGTACGGCCTCCACCGCGAGACCGTTCAAAAGCTGGCCCAGGACGTTAAAGCCGTGGTCTCCAGCGGGCGGCAAGTTTGCCTGGTCATCGGGGGCGGCAACATCTTCCGCGGTGTGTCCGGGGCGACCCAAGGGGTCGACCGCACCACCGGCGATTACATGGGCATGCTGGCGACCGTCATCAACGCGCTCGCCGTTCAAGCCGCGCTCGAAAGCATCGGCGTTGCCACCCGCGTGCAATCGGCCATCGCCATGGCGCAGGTCTGCGAGGCTTATATTCGGCGGCGTGCCGTTCGCCACATGGAAAAAGGCCGGGTGGTGGTTTTTGCCGCCGGCACCGGCAATCCGTTCTTCACGACCGATACCGCGGCAGCGCTCCGCGCCGTTGAAATGAATTGCGATGCTCTGTTGAAGGCGACGCAGGTCGATGGGGTCTACGATTCAGATCCGAAAAAGAACAAGGCGGCAAAGCGCTATGACAGCCTCACCTTCGCCAAGGTCATCGCCGACAATCTTCAGGTGATGGACACGGCCGCCATTGCTTTGGCGCAAGAGAACAAGTTGCCGATCGTCGTGTTCGACATGCATCAGCCCGACGCCGTCGCCCGCGTCCTCGCCGGCGAGGGCCGCTTCACAGTGATCGGCAGCTAAAGCCGATCCGATCTGAAAGGAGACCGCAATGGCCACCGATTTCCCGACCTTGAAGAAAGATCTCCAGCACAAGATGGAAAGCACGGTCGAAGTTTTGAAAAAGGAATTTGCTGGTCTTCGCACGGGCAGAGCTTCGGTCGCGCTGCTCGACCCGGTCATGGTCGACGCTTATGGCCAGAAAATGCCGCTCAACCAGGTCGGCAGCGTCTCGACACCGGAGCCGCGGATGATTTCGGTCTCGGTCTGGGACAAAGGCATGGTGAAATCGGTCGAGAAGGCGATCCGGGAGGCGAACCTCGGTCTCAATCCGATGAACGACGGCAACCTGATCCGCGTTCCAATCCCGCCGCTGACGGCCGAGCGCCGTACGGAACTGACGAAGATCGCCCACAAGTACGCGGAACAGGCTCGCGTCGCGATCCGCAACGTCCGTCGCGACGGCAACGAAGCGCTCAAGAAGTTCGAGAAGGATCACAAGATCTCCCAGGACGAGCACCGGCGCCACACCGACGAAGTCCAGAAAATGACCGACCAGTACATCGGCAAGGTCGACGACGGACTAAAGCATAAAGAGCAGGAGATCACGCAAGTCTGATGGCAGCGGCACCCGCCCCTCTGCCGGTCGATGCGAAGGCCGCCGCGACCAGCGCCGGCCCGGTCCATGTCGCGATCATCATGGACGGCAATGGGCGTTGGGCCAAAGCCAGGGGCCTGCCGCGGACTGCCGGGCATAAGCGTGGCGCCGACGCCGTCAGGCGCGTTGTGAACGCCGCGCCGGACCTCGGTATTTCGTATCTGACGCTGTTCGGGTTCTCGTCCGAAAATTGGTCGCGGCCGGAGCCCGAAGTCAAAGATCTCATGGGCCTGCTCAGGCTCTACTTGCAAAGCGAGATCGCCGATCTCGACAAGAACGGGGTGCGCTTTCGCGTGATCGGTGATCGCTCGCGATTGCCACCTGAAACGGTCGCGCTGATCGACAAAGCCGAACGAGAGACCAGATCCAACACGCGCCTCAATTTGGTGATTGCCCTCAGCTATGGCAGCCGCCAGGAGATCATCGCCGCGGCTCGCGCGCTGGCCGCCGACTGTCGCGACGGCCGAATCAGCCCGGAGCAAATCGACGAGAGGGCCGTGTCCGAACGTTTGTTCACGGCGGACATCCCCGACCCGGATCTCCTGATCAGAACCTCCGGCGAGCAGCGCATCTCGAATTTTCTGTTGTGGCAGCTGGCCTATACTGAGCTCGTGTTCACGGACACGCTATGGCCCGATTTCGGCTTCGAAGATCTTGCCGCGGCCGTCGCCGCTTTCCGCGGACGCGATCGCCGCTTCGGCGCTGTCCCGGCCTGAGGCGCACATGTCGCGGGGGCGCACAAGTTGCTGACGCGAACAATCACCGCCGTAATTCTCGCGCCTGCCTTTCTTGCGCTGGTCGGCGCGGGTACGCCGTATTTCGACATTCTGGTTGGCGCCATCGTGCTCGCGATCACCTGGGAATTTACCCGGATGGATGCCGGCGAGGGCGTCAAGCGCCGCCTGCTGATTGCCGCAGCTTCGGTTCTTGCCATCGGGTCTATCGCCATACTCGACAGTGTCGTGCCCGCACTCGGCATCATCGCGTTGGCCACGCTGGTGCTGATCGTTGCCGACCAGCTCGCCGGTCGGACCGAGTTCGCCTTGGTGCAGTCGGCGGTGATCTATGCGGCGCTGCCTGGTCTGGCTCTGCTGTTTGTGCACCGCGTCGGCGGCGCTGAGTCGGTCTACTGGTTGCTCGCCGTGGTTTGGATGACCGACATTGGAGCCTATGCCTTTGGGCGTCTGATCGGCGGTCCCAAACTCGCGCCGACGATCAGCCCAAATAAAACCTGGTCTGGCGCCATCGGGGGGCTGGCCTCGGGTGTTCTCGCCGGCCAGGGCGTGCTCGCCTGGTTAGGCGAATCCCCGACGCTGTCCGTCACCGTATGCGCCGTCGCGGTGTCGGTCTGTACGCAGATCGGCGATCTTTTCGAATCGGCGCTCAAGCGCCGGTATCACGTCAAGGATTCCGGCAGCCA
>VGEM01000299.1 GCA_016869315.1 Alphaproteobacteria bacterium
GAAAAGCGCACCATGTCGAGATCATCCCGCGCGCGGCGTGATCACTACGCCCGGATCAGCCCCAGCGGCTGATAATTGACTGTCGGGAACACGGCACCCAGCGTCGTTTCGCCGCGTCGTTTGGCGAGGATTTCCGACAACACCTGCCGGTAATCGGTCGACACTGCGAGATCGCCCGAGCGCAGGTCCTTCGGTTGCAAGCCTGGCCATCGGCCGTAGACCTGGCCGCCGTTGACGTTGCCGCCGAGCACCAGCATCGCCGACGCCGCGCCGTGATCGAGGCCGCCGTTGGCGTTTTCCTCGACGCGGCGGCCGAATTCGGTCATGGCGACGACGGTGATCCGATTCCGAAATGCCCTGATGTCGGTCCAGAACGCCGACAGCGCGGTCGATACTTCCCTCGCCTGACCCGGGAAGAAATTGAGCAACCCGACATGATGGTCCCAGCCGTCGAGGTCGACCGTCGCCACTTCCATGCCGACGTCGGCCTTGATGATATCGGCGATCGATTTCATGGCGGTGGAGTAGCGATGCGCGCTGTAGCCCGACTCCGATCGGGGTGCGCGCGGCGTCGACAAGAGGCGCGACTTGACGGTCTTGATGGTGTCGATGGCTGCCCGCGCCGACGCGATGGCGGCTTCGGGCCCGACGTGCATCGCCTCGATCACGTTGAGATTGATGTCGCCACCGGCAATGTCGAACCGCGTAATATCGGGCACGGCGACAGCGCCGGCGTATCCCTGCAGTGACACATCGACTTCCGGCGCTCCGGTGATCGCGCCCAATCCCGGCAGCACAAGGTTACGCGCGATCAAATGGCGGCCAAGCCAGCCACCCTTGATTTGCGGCTCGCCGTCGGCGACGCCACGCTCGACTTTGTCTTGACTGAGAAAGTGACTGCGGCTTTCGGTCTCGATGCCCGCGGCGTGCACGACGGCCAGCGCCCTGTCGTCATAGAGCGCCTTCATCTCGGGCATGTTGGGGTGGAGAAACAGTTGCACGCCATCCAGCCTGCCGATCGGCAACGCCGGTTGCGCACCCGTTGCGCGGACCGACAACGTCGGCCGCGCCGCGATGTAGTCCGCGTCGTCGGACGGCGGCACCAGCGTCAACCCGTCGCAGCCGAAGCGGAGAAAGGCAACGACCAGAATGTCACGTTTGGCGGCGGGACCATCGGCTGCAAATGCAGCCTTGAGGCCGGGGGCAATCGGCGTCAGCAACGCCGACGAAGAAGCCAACAAGGTGCGGCGGGAGAACGTGGTCATCCCCTCACCTCCGCCCGAATTCCGGTGAGGAGGCAATCAGCGCCACTTGCCGCCGGAGCGCACGCTCGATATTGGCGATTCCGCCCGAACGATAGGCCGCGACGACGCCGAAGGGCTGCGCCGCGTCGGCGATCAATGCACTCATGGCCGCCGGCCGCGCCGCATAGCCGAGCAAGCGCCCGACCCAATATTCGACGATGCCGGTGGCGCTGCCGGTGACCTCAGGCGGCGTCTGAGCCGCCAGCGTCGTGCGGATTTGCGGCAGATCGAGGATCAGCAGCAAGAGATTCCAGTTGTAGAGATTGGCCGACGTCGATAGCCACGACGCATCGTCGTCGGGGCGCCCTTCGGGGGTCGGCCAGGCATAGAGCCCGTCTCCCAACGCCGCCGCCGCGGTGACCGCGAGGCCGAAGGCACTGACGACGGTATCCGTCGCGCGAAGGAAGGCAATGATCCGCTCGTAGGGCCGGCGTACTTTGGACGCCGTCTCATAGGTCGCGCCGATTTCAGGCCCGTCGATCAGCATCGTGCGAAGCACGCGGGCAAGCTGGTCCGACTTTCCGACATTGGCAAACCAGGCGCTCACGCCACGCTCGATCACTGCCGCGGGTGGCTTGTCGCCGAACATGCGCCGCGCCAATTTTCCGACGACGAACGCCGCCGTCAGCGGGTGATTGGCGATCAGATCGAGCACGACCTCGCCCTGCTGCATCGGACCCGTCAGCGACGCCAGGTCTGTGCCGAGAAACGTGGTCGCCTCGGCATTGTGTTGCAACGGATTGTAGACGAATGCGCCGGTGAACGAGAGGCGGCCGCCGGGGCCCTGCTGACCTTGGGCCAGCGTCCAGCCCGATAGCGCACGGGCGGCGCTGAGAATGTCGCCGTCGGTGAAGCCATCGCCATTGGCGAAGATGGCGCCCGCCGCCGCGGCCCGGCGTGGCGTGCCAACACCGCGATAGGCGCCGCCTCCCAAGGTGTGCAGTTCAAGCAGCTCGCGAGCATAATTCTCGTTGGGACGCGCGGCCGTAGAGTCGGCGTTGTTGAGATAGCGCAGCATCGCAGCACTTCGGGCCACGGCGCCGAGAAGATCGCGAAAGTTCCCGAACACACGCGGCCGGATCACGTTGGCGTCGTAGTCCGGCAGCGCCGCCGCGCCGAATTGGTCGGCCTGGCGACCGACGTTGAAGTGATTGTTCCAGAAGTCGGCCATGAACTCGCGAAGCTGAAAGGCCGAATGGGTGTTGCGGATCCAATTGGCGGCGGCGACTTCCTCCTGGATGCGCGTCAGCTCGTTGGCGGCAACCGAGTCCTCGACGTTTCGAACGAGGGTCCACAGTTCGGCGACGCTCGACCTGAGATAGGTCAGCGGCCGAAACTGATCGAGGTCGGGCCAGCCGGTGATGTTCTTGGTCGGCGGCTGCCCAACGTAACGAATGCGCATCCGCTGGGTGGCGAGGTGTGCGGCGAGATCGGGATCGTCGCCCGGCGGCGGCTTCAGTTGCTCGTCGACCCAGGCCGCCCAGCCCATTTGCCTGACGCGCGCGGCATCCCGCTCGCGGGCACCGAAGGTGACACGATTCAGCGCAAGGGTCTCGAAACTCGGCGTGGTCTGCAGCATGTCTCAATCAACGGCTTAAGGCCGCTGGGCGTTGCGATAACTCAATAGGCGACGCGGGTCGCCACCGTCACAACATGGGCAGAATATCGTGGCGAAACAATGCCCGCGCCGATCAGCTGCGAGACCGGCGCAATCGGCGTGTTGTCGTAGGCCCAATCGCGGGTGATATGTTTCTCGTGGGCGTAACCCAGCCGAATCGCGAGATCGGGCTTGAAGGCGTATTCGGCCGATAGCCCGGCCCGCGTCGTCCGTTCGACGACATCGGGCAGCGCCGACACGCGCGCGAGCGGCACGAAACCGGTCGCCTGGACGTCGATGGCATTGCCTCCATCCGAACGTGTAAACAATCCGGACAGCTTGAGCTTGTCCGGCACCGCCTGCCAATCCACCTGGCCGCCGACGGTATGGGTGGCGTCCTTGGTGCGCGCCGTCCATTCCTGCGCGGGATCGTTCTCGCGGTTCGTCGCGATGTAGTAGCCCTTCTGGTCGAAGGTGAAGCGCTCGTAGGTGTAGTAGGCAACGACCGTTACGAGATCGCGCGCATTGTACACGGCGTCGAAACCCGCGATGAGAGAACGCGACTGGCGCAGCCCAAACCGAGACTCTTGGTATCGATCGCGCGCCCGGCCCAGCGACGCGCTGACGGCAAACTCGGGGATGACATCGACCGTATAACCGGCGCGCACGACAGATCGCTTGCGGTCGGCCAGGTAGTGCCGGAACAGCAGCTCGTATTCGATCGACTGGTTCTGAGGGCCCGCGGCAAGGTAATTGGCGGCATGGCTCGCATCCCACGCGACCGCGTCGTCATAGGGTGAACCGTTCCGGCGCACGTGAGAGGCCGAGATCCAGCCCGACGCGGACTCGAAGGTCGATTGAACCTTGGCGGTGATCGCGTGTTCGTTCGACTCCGCCACTTGCTGATAGTCGCGATCCTTGAAGTCGCCGGTGTAGTTGAGGCTGATCCGCGTACCGGCGATCGGGCGATAGCCGATTTCTGCCTTCGCTTTCTGGAACTTGAAACTGTGCGGCAGATTGAAGCGGATGTAACGGCTCACGCCGGGGACGAAGGGGACGGCCTGATCTTGCGCGTCGCCCGGAATGTAGTTGTACAGATCGATCGGCGTCAGATTGTCGCGATCGTCAAGTGTGTAGGACGCGGCGAGGTCTACATTCTCGATCTCGCGTGACGTGATCGACACGTTGGCAAACGTCTTGCGAATCTTGCCGTCCAACGACGCCCGCGGACGCGGCGTGGTGACGACGAGCTGCTGGACGGGCGAATACGGAAGGAACGGCTCGTTCTGCTTCTGCACCGTCCGAGACACGCGCAAAGAGACCCGTGTCCTCGGTGCCGCCACCCATGACCCGGTCACCGCGAAACGATGTGCGACGCTGTCGGGCGGCGTCGAATACTGCGCGAACGACCGCGGGAAACCCGCGAAGGCTCCACCCGGCCACGGAATGCCGGTCGAACGCGCGTAGGGATTCTGCACCAGCATCGAATCCTTGGCGTCGTTGAACGCATGATAGCCATAGCTGACATCCCAGCTCAGACCGTCGGCGGCATAGGCGAGCGCCGCGTTGACGCGATCGGTCGAGTAATCGATCGCGTACGGAAAAAAAACAGCCGACGGAAAATTCGCCTCATGCCCAAAGTTGAGGCTGCTTTCGCGCAGCCCGTTCCGATCGCGATGCTCGAATTTGAAACGAAGCTCAAAGCCATTGCGGGGCGCGAGAACGACCTCGCCGCCGGCCGTGCGCCAATCGGTTTTCAATTCCAGAGGATTGAGCGGCTGGCGCAAGCCGGCGAGATTGAGCGCCGATGCCGTGCTGGTCCAACTCGACGGCAGCGTGAGACTGCTGGTCCCTGCCCCCTCGAACGGCGTTCGCGCCGTTTCGGTATGCGACCGGGTGAAGGCGTCGACAAATCCGGCGATGCGCCACACACCCTGCTCGCCATAGGCCGCCGACGCCGCGTAACGATTGGGACCGGCCACCAGCATGCGTCCGTCCCAAAACGTCGTCTTGCCAGAATCCCACTCGGCACGTCCCCGGAAC
>VGEM01000300.1 GCA_016869315.1 Alphaproteobacteria bacterium
CATCGACGTCGAGTGCGTCTTCATTGGCGGTAAGATCAACTTCGGTCACTTCATGATTGAGGCCCTGGCCCGCGTCTCAACGTTGAGTTGGGCACCGAGTCTTCAGACCCTTCCCATTGCCGTATACGAGGACTTGCCTCGAAACCATGTCGAATTTCTGGAACTTCTAGGTTACACGGCCGATCGCCGCATCGCGGTGTCGCGGCAAGGTCCGGCCTCGTTCACGCGGGTCTGGCTTCTCTCGGCTCCGATTTGCCGCACTTCGGTAACCGCGTTCCCATACATTTGGCCCTCGTCGATTTGGGGTCTGCGGGCCGCGATGGCGTACCTGGCTCCGGGAGACGTCAAACACCAGAAACGATTGTTCATCCCAAGGCGTGGCGCACGATGGCGCCGCCTCGTCAATGAATCGAGCGTCCAGGTCACTTTGAGCAAATTTGGTTTCGAGTCGGTCGACCTCGCCACGGATGGCGCCGAAGATCAAATCCGCCGCGTCGCGGCCGCCGAAATGATCGTCGTCTCACAAGGCGCCGCGGGTGCAATCACGGTCTTTTCTTCGCCGCACTGCGTGGTGATCGAATTGATGCCGCCAAGGTTTGCTGCCACACTCGGACCGACAGCATTCTCGGCAGTGCTGAATCAACCCTATCATCGGATTGTCGGGCGGGTCGCGACGGCCGATGAGGCCGCCGCAGTGGGACTGCCGCCTAATCAGAGCACACAAACCATCGACCGCGACTACGTTATCGACCTTGCCGAACTCGAAACGGCGTTGATGGCGGCCGACACTTATTTGAAGCAAGGTCCAGCCAACAGTCCGCCCATGATGCCGCCAATGAACAACATGACGCGATCATAGTTCGGCTTCACGCAGGAATTCTGCGTTAGACAACGAGTCTGCGGTAATTCGGGGACATACACTTAATTCCGCACTTCGTCAGGTGGCGGGCTGGGGCGCGGGATGCGCACGTAACCCAAATTAAGTCTATGTCCCCGAAACACCGAAAAAGGTCGGCAAGCCGGTCGAGATGATCGTTCTCGACGGGGAGGAC
Source organism: Alphaproteobacteria bacterium (assembly GCA_016869315.1). Classification (GTDB taxonomy): domain Bacteria; phylum Pseudomonadota; class Alphaproteobacteria; order Rhodospirillales; family Rhodospirillaceae; genus VGEM01. The sequence continues at coordinate 1,053 of VGEM01000300.1, forward strand.
CATTGGTTATCGCAGTCGAAGACACGAGTTCAATTGTTGACGACGATGCAAGAATTTCTCGCGAGGCATCTCGGCCCGACGCCTGTCAATTAACGAACTTCCTTGACCCCACGACTCGCCTATGATTCAATGAATCAGGGTCGAGGGCGTGAGGGGTGTTGCTGTGGGGCAGGTGCTCGTCCGTAAAGTCGGCGGCGTTTTGGGGCCGCTGTTGGGCGCCGCGGTGATGGGTTATTTCGCCTATCACGCGGTCGAGGGCGATCGCGGCTTGATCGCCTGGTGGAACATTCGATACGCCCTGGAGCGCGCCGATCGCGAGCTGGTCGAGGTCAAGGCCGCAAAAGCCGAGATTGAACACCGCGTCAAGCTGCTGCGGCCGGAAAGCCTCGACCCTGACATGCTGGATGAACGCGCCCGCATCATGTTGGGTGCGGTGGGCGCAGGCGAATTCATCATTCCGAATCCCTCGAACGGCGGCTAAAGTTGCCCTGTGTGGCAACCGTTACGGCCCCGGGGCGTTGATTTTCGAGCTGGACCGGGCCGCAATTTCGCCCGAATCTGGGTTTAGCCCGCAGAATGGGATGATAGCTCGTTCGATTCCCAGGGCGGGCAGAGGTTTGCGAATGGGGAATTCGATGCGCAAGACAATTATGGCGACAACGGCCGTGGCCGCGGTTTTCGGGTGGGCAGTGAGCGCTGCCGCCGCCGATCTCCCGACCTGGTCGATCGAGGACTTTCGCATGGGCGCTGCGCCCGCCGGCGTCGAAGGCCTGGAGCGGCCGGCCGCGGCGGCGACCGAGGCAAAAGCCTCGAACCGTGAGCGATCGTCAGCCATCAATGGCACACTCTATTCGGTCATCGCGCCGACATATAACGGCGCCGGCGGTACCACGTCATTCATTCGCCTCTTCAACGGCGCGCCGCAGTCATCGATCTTCAGCGTCACTGTTGTCGGGTCGCCGTCGGGACGCACCTATGGCTCGGCGAACATCTCGGTTCCACGGAGTGCGTCAAGGCAATTCAGCCTGGCCGAAATTCTCACGCTCGCCGCGGCCGGCGCGCTGACCGGCGGCGACACGGTGTATGCGTTGTATGTCCAGAACGCCGATCAGTATACCGGCTGGCAGCACGTGACGTTTAACGGCAGTAACAATTTCTTCGAGAACAACAGCCTGTGCAACACAACCCTCAATCAGCAGATTGCGTCGACATCGACGCAAGTGCTGGTCAACGTTCACACGACGCGGCTGGCTGCGTTCCCGAGCAAGTTCCTGATCCATAATTACTGGAATGCGCCGGTTACCTATCGCGTGACGGCGATCGATTCCGTGACCGGTACCGTGATCAACGCCATCAATATGCAAACGGCGGCGAATGCGTCCTATGAAGTGCCGGTGTCGCAGCTTCAGACACAGCTCAACTTCACGCCCGCGGTCGGGCAGAACCACATCAATCTCTTTGTCACCGATCCGACGGGCGCGCCGCCCTACGAAGTGATCGGACACTCGGTGTTCAATCAAGGGCTGTCGGCCGATCTCAATCTCACCACGGTCTGTGCCGTCAACGGCACGACCTCGACGACGATGAGCTCGGAAGGACCGGGCCTCAACGGATACTAAGTCAGAATCGAAAGGCCCCGACCCAGCGCGGGGCCTTTTTTCTATGGGCAGTTGGGGCGTGACTGTCCGGCCACCTTCAAATGGTTTTCCGACATGAACAATACATTCGCCAGAGCCGCAGCTGTGGTCGCGCTTCTTGGGGCCGGTTCTGCCACGGCCGCGGTCGATTGGTCGAAGATCGAGGGGCAGAATATTGTCTTGCTGTATCCCGCGACGCTGTCGTGGGAAATGCTGCTGACTCAGGCCGAACACTCGGGCGCCGACAAGTTCCGCGATGGTCGCACCTGCCGGCAGTGTCACGATGGCGAAGAGTCGAACTCGGGCGGCCTTTTGGTCGCCGACAAGAAGAGCGAGCCGCTGGCGATCCCGGGTAAGCCCGGCTCGATCACGGCGACGGTCAAGACCGCGCACGATGGCGAAAACATTTACATTCAACTCGCCGTCGACGCGGGCAAGCAGCCCGATGCCGGCATGGACAAGGACTTCGAGACCAAAGTCGCGTTCATGTTCGACGACGGCAAAGTCAACGAAGCCGCCAACGGCGGCTGCTGGATTGCCTGCCACGACAACATGGCCAAGATGCCGTCAGGCGGCGAGGGCGATATCACCAAGTACTTGATGCGGAGCCGCGCCAAGATGGCACGAAGCGGCGGCGCCGAACTCAAGTCCGCCGACGAGCTCCAGAAAATTCGCGATGCCGGCCAGTACCTCGAGTATTGGCAGGCACGGCTCAATCCGGGCGCGGCGCCCAACGTGGTCGACGGTACCGTTCTCGAGAAACGCGCCGAGACTCAGTCCGCTGTGGCAACGGCGGAAGCGACGCAGGTGGACGGCAAGTGGGTGGTTACGCTGGCGCGGAAAATGGCGGTCGGCGCGCCATACAAGGCGTTTCAAGCCGGCACGACCTACACTGTTGGATTTGCCGTTCATGCCGGCCATTCGGCGCAGCGTTTTCACTATGTGTCGCTGGAAAAGACACTCGTCATCGACAAGGGCAAGGCCGATTTTGTCGCCAGAAGCAATAACCGCTGACGGGACAGCGGCGTGGGGGGCGGTGTGCGATTGGGTCTGGTGATCGCGACGGTGTTGGCGGGTTGGATGTCGGCACTGCCGGCCAGCGCGCAGGATGGCCGTACGCTCGGCGAGCCGACCGACGTCAAAGCCTGCATGAACTGCCACGAGGAACCGCACGTCATCGGCGTGTTCGCGACCGCGCATATGACCGAGGGCGACCCTCGCACAGACGTCGCGACCCAGGGCTGCCAGAACTGTCATGGCGCCAGCGAAGCGCACATGGTGCGTCCGCCCGAGGGGCAGCTACGGGCTTCGCCCGATATCGTGTTTACCGGATTGCGCGCGTCGCCGGTCGAGAAACGCAACAAGAATTGCATCGGTTGCCACGAGGCAGGCGCGCGAATTCATTGGCAGGGCAGCGCGCACGAAAGCTCCGATCTCGCGTGCACGGACTGCCATGTCTCGCACGACGTGGACGACAAGGTGCGCTTCAAGGCGACTCAATCCGCAGTTTGCTTCGGATGCCATGCCGAGCAGCGGGCGCAGAATCTCAAGCCGTCCCACCATCCGGTGATGGAAGGGATCATGGCCTGCGCCGACTGTCACAACCCGCACGGGTCGGTTGGACCGCACTTGCTGGTCGCGGAAACCGTTAACGATACTTGTCTCAATTGTCATGACGAAAAACGCGGGCCGTTCCTTTGGGAACACGCGCCCGTCCAGGAGCAATGCACCCTCTGTCACACACCGCATGGATCGGTGCAGCCGGCGATGTTGATTCAGCGTCAGCCCTATCTCTGCCAGACGTGTCACGATTCGACCGTGCACAACAGTCAGCCGTTCAGCGGCGAATCGATCGTCGGTGGCGGTGCGCCGTCGCGCATGATGCTGCTGCGCTCCTGCCTCAACTGCCATTCCGAGATTCACGGCTCCAACCATCCCTCGGGGATCAGGTTCGGGCGATGAGGCTGGCTGCTCGTCCCACTTCAATTTGTCATCCTGGCGTAAGCCAGGATCCAGTTATTTGTTTTGGGCCCAGTATCGCGCGAGTTGCCAGATGGATCCCGGCTCTCGCCGGGATGACATCATGGAGTCTGTTGTTTTGTGTCGCGTACTCATCTGGCGCGTTTGCCCAAGACAACCCCTTCGAGATCGGCGAGATCCCCAAACCGAAAGACCCGCCCAAGGTGTTCTTGACCGACGTGATTGCCGGACTTGGCTATCAGTCCGACAATTCGTTTTTCCTCGGCCGTT
>VGEM01000301.1 GCA_016869315.1 Alphaproteobacteria bacterium
CCGCAACCGCGCGACTTCTTGCCGCCATCGCCGAAGCGTGTGGCGGTCGCGAAGCGGAGGCCGGCATGACGCTGGAACGGCCATCGCAAAAAAGACCACTTGTCGCTCTGGCCATGGCCCTGGCGCTTGACGGACGCACGCCATTAGCCGTGCTTTACATCAACGACAGCGAACGCAGTACGCTGCCCGAGCCCGAAGCGCTTTCCCGCCTCTTCGGATTGAGTCTCGGTGAGGCGCGGCTCGCGCGCGCATTGGCGGAGGGCTTTAGACTGGAGGACGCCGCCGAAGCGAGCGGACTTACATTGAGCACCGCGCGTACATACATCAAGCAAGCCTTCGCCAAGACCGGAACCGGTCGGCAGGCTGAATTGGTGAAGTTGATTCTGACAACGCCCGCCGTGGAATGAGTCTGTTGCGTTAGCCGCCTTCGGCAGGGTTGGCCGGCGCATCACCTCCCGTCGGCAAGGCGAACGTCAAGGTTGTTCCCTTGCCGAGCTCGCTGTCGACGGCGATCCGCCCGCCGTGGCTTTGCGTTACGATCGAGTGAACCAGCGCGAGTCCCTGGCCCGTGCCGCGACCTGGCGCTTTAGTCGTGAAGAACAGATCGAAAATCTTGTCGCGCAGTTCCGGTTTGATGCCGACCCCTGAGTCCGACACGCTGCATTCGACCGCGCCGGGAACGGCGCGCGTTGCAATGCGTATCTTCCCCATGCCCGACGCCGTGCCTTTATCCTCGATGGCGTGGGCGGCATTGACGATCAGGTTGAGCAGAACCTGATTGAGTTCGCCGGCATTCGACTTCACGCGAGGCAGATCGGTCGCGAGTTCGAGATCGAGCTCCGACACATACTTCCACTGATTCTTGGAGACCAAGACCGTGGTTTGAATGATCTGGTTGAGATCATTGTCTTCCTTGGCGGCGGTGGCTGGATGCGAAAAGCGTTTGATCGCAAGCACGATCTCGGCGACTCTTTTCAATCCCTCGCGCGATTGCTCGATCGCGTTCGGAATTTCTTCAGTCAGATACGCCAGATCGAACTGGCCTAGAATCTCGTCGCACTTGTCTGGCGACACCTCGGTCTTGAGGGCGTCGATAGCGCCGGCCATGTCCTTGAACGCGTCACCAAGGAAGTTCGTGTTGTCGATGATGAATTGGATGGGCGTATTGAGTTCGTGAGCAATGCCACCGGCCATGGTGCCGAGCGACTCAAGTCGTTGCGCGCGTCGAAGGTCGTCTTCCAGCTTGAGGCGACGTTGTTCTTGCAGCGTCCGGTGCGTGACATCGCGGACCATCCAGATCACCGAAGGCTCGCTTGGGTCCTCAGTGGCGGTCAGCGACACTTCGGCCGGAAATTCCGAACCATCCGACCGTCGCCCGACCGTCGCGGATGGATCGGAGGGGGGCGCGGACATGATCGCCTCGGCGCGTTCGGCGTCGGCGAGGTGCGGCAGAAAGGCGGAGACTTCGCGATCACGCGCCAGGTTTGGCGTCGTGCCGAATAGCCCTCGCGCCGGCTCGTTGATCCAGCGAACGGTTCCGTCGGGGCGCGCGATCAGGACCGCGATCGGCAGGTTTTCGAGTATCGCACGCAACTGCGCGGCAGCCTTCTTTTCGGCCGAATGAACGGCCTCCAACGCCTGATTGGCCTGATAAAGTTCGCGACTCTTCTCATCGAGCAGTCGCTCGGCCTCTTTGCGCGCCAAGCGCTCGCGTTCGGCGCGCGCGGTGAGACGCGCGTGCTTCGGGTCGCCAGCTTCGAGTTTGATGTCGGAGGTACTCATGCTGCGTGGCGGGTCAGCTCAAATTTTACAACCTTTCCTTCATGCTCATCGCTCCGCTTTAGCGCTACAGTCTCTCGATAGTGCGCGAAGCATCCGGTCATCAATCCTTGGGCGAAGTCGCCGAGGCAGCGCGGCGAGCGATAAGTCATGTGCAGGCGATCCGGGGATATCTCAAGCGTTTCAAACGACGGCAATTCGGCGTCGGGATACAACTTCCCAACTTCGACGTGAACGACGCCTTCGATCCGCTTGAGAAATCCGAAGCTGTCGGTGACGCCCTCGAAGAATACCGGATAGCCTGCATGAAACCGGCCAAACAGATATTCGCCGTAGGCTTTGAGCAAATCGGGCGCTTTGACGCCCGATCTTTTGCTCAGTGCGACGACCAGCTTTCCCATCTCGGCATGGGGATAAGTACCAACGGCCGTGTAAGCGCCTTTCGAGGGTAGATCGGCGGCATCGATGATGTCATCGGCCATGTCGGTCGAGAACTTGCTCTCGACCATGTCCAGAAACTCAGTGAATACGACGCCTTTCATCGTGTCCTCCTTGCGGTGTATGCGGCCAACTTAGGCACATTTTGCCCCAGCCAATATCCCCATTTGGGGACTGTTGGCGCGCCTCCGCCAAGTCACATTGCGTGTCCCGCAACGGAGGTTAACATGCTCGTCGAACCGCGCCGCAAATTAATTCTCATCGTCGATGACGAGGTGAATGTCATTCATGCGTTAAATCGCGTCCTGTACCGGGACTTCAAGATCATCGTCGCGGTCAACGGCCGTCACGCACTCGACGTGCTCGCGAATGTCGAAGGTATCGCCGCACTTATGACCGAACTGAAAATGCCGTTCATGGACGGCATTCAGTTACTGACTGCGGCCAAGAGCGCTCGTCCCCGCGTACCGCGAATCCTGTTCACCGGGGAGCCGGATCGTCGGCAGATCGATGAGGCGCTTGGCGTCGGTGTTCTCGGGGTCCTTTACAAACCGCTCGACGCCGTCGAAGTCGGTCAGTTTCTGAGACTTGCGGTGTCCGATCACTGGGACAAGATGTAGTTCGATTTTTTTGAGGCCTGCTGACAAACCGTCGTATGTTTGTCTCCAATAGAGACGCAGCATAGGCGAGGCCATGATCGATCAGAGTAGCGACCGTCGCTCGGCATTGAGGGCGGCATTCGGATTTGCAGCGACAATGGCCGTTGGTCGTGAGGTTCGTGCCACGGGCGGCCGCCAGACCGCCGATCCCGACGACCAGCTTCGCATGTTTTTACGGACCACCGGCGACATCAGTGGCGAACAAAGCGTCAGTTGGGCGACTGGAAGTATCTATGCGTGGACGCCGGGGATCGGCGGCAGTCATCTCTTCGACTTCAATCTGTTCGGCGTTCAGCGACTGACGCGATCCGAAAACGGCTGGCTCCGCCTCGGTCGGAAAGCCGGTTTGTATGTCGACAAAGCGAGTGGCCGGCCGCTGACGACGTGGCGCAATCCGTTCATCGAACGCGACGTCGAGGTTGTCCACCTCAACAACAACCCCTCGATCATTGAGATCAAGACGGGCGATGCCGCGGCCGTCCCCGAGCTATGGACGGTCGCCGACACCGCCTGCTTCATCCGCGACATCTTCGTGACCCGACCTGCCGACATGACGGTCGACGACTACCCGCTCTATGCGCAAAGCAATACCTTCAAGTTCGCCGAGCTCTTTCACTACTTCGCTTCGCAAAAAGAGCTGACCGAGTCCGACGCGCCGTCGGTCGCCGCCGTCGGCTCGAATACCCGGATTGGCAATTGGCTTCCGTGGATGGAAATGGGCCAGCGCCGAGGCTGGCTGATCTCGCAGGTGCACTCCAAAAAAATGTCTGCGATCCGGGACCTGCCTCGCGTCCTGCTCGATTACTGGGAGAAGGCGGACCCCGGCGTATTTCAAGCGCCGACCGCGGTGACGGCGCCGAACCAGTCGAGTTGGTCGGCGTTCAAAGCGCGCGTCGATGCCAAGCGCGCCGGGGCGCGGCGATGAGTAACTTGACCCCGACACGGCGCGACCTTGCCGACATGCTGAACTTTGCCGGTTCGGCGGCGGCCGCGGAAAGCAACTTTCTGGCCGACCCTGCAGCGCGGCTCGAAGCCTTCGTCAAGACCGAGGGCGATACCAGTGGGCGCGAGCACTACAACTACACTTACGCCAAATGCTTTACGTTCATCGACGGGCGGAGCGACCGTCATGTGTTTGACCGCGAACTGCTGATGGCGCGCCGCTATCTCAAGATCGACGGCGGGTGGATCAGATTGCATCGCGAGAGCGCGATCTATCGCGATCCAGACTCGGGCGCGATCTTGACGACGTGGCGAAATCCGTTTCTGGAACGCGACGTCGAGGTCATCGACCTTGGGCGTGAGTTCAATCGCAAATATCTGGTTGCCGACATGGGCCGGTCGCTCAACATACAAATGTCGGTTTCAGGCGATGATGTCTACTTCAGGCGCCAATTCTTAGTCAGCCGTCGCGCCGAACTGCAGCCCGCCGAGTATCCCCTGCATGGGTCCGCAACAACGTACGACCTCTCGGAAAATCACGATTACTTCACATCGCGTGCCGCGCTCGAAAATCCGAAAGTCACATCGGCGCCCTCGCGAGGATCGACGGTCAGCATTTCGAATTGGCTGCCATGGATGGAAATGGGCACGGCCCCGGGGCTGATGATCCACCACATTCGGTTCGCGAAAATCGACGGTCTCACGGATTTGCCCAATCCTGACTTCGTGCCGGCCCTGGTGGCGCGCTACCCCAACGCTGTGAAGGCCCCCGCGACGTTTGCCGAGGAGGATGCCAATTCGACGGGCATGGGGTGGTACAAACAAATCATCGACCGCAAACGGGGCGGGCCGGGTTGATTCGTCGGGACTTAGGCGGGCTTCTGGACGCCCGCCCGCGATGTCCTTATAACCCCCGCAAATCAGGCACTTTGCGGCGGCTGTCATGCTCGACATCAAGTGGATACGCGAAAATCCTCAAGCGCTCGACGCGGCATTGGCACGCCGAGGCGCGGGCCCACGCTCCGGCGATGTTCTTGAACTGGACACAAAGAACCGTGCTGTCATCACCGAGTTGCAGGGTTTGCAAACCAAGCGCAACGAGGTCT
>VGEM01000302.1 GCA_016869315.1 Alphaproteobacteria bacterium
TATGATCTCGGTTAAATCGATCTGGAGCAGAGGACCTTGCAGCCCATCGACAACCCTTTCGGCTAAGGGTGTCACCTATGTCTCCGGTACAAACCGTCACCCATGTCTCAGGGTCGGACAGAAGGCGGATGGAGCGGGTAGAGGGAATCGAACCCTCGCCTAAAGCTTGGGAAGCTTTCGTTCTACCATTGAACTATACCCGCGCGCCGATCAAAGTGGCCGTCTGGCAACGGCGCTTGGATGGAGCCCATGATTCCGGAAGCGGACCCCTCCGTCAATTCGCGAATCGCATGATGTTTGGGTTGGATGTATGGGCGCTGGCCAGCCTCTCGGTCCTCGCCGTCGGCCTGATTGCATTGGCGGTCATCGATTTTCGCACCGGCTACCTGCCGGATTGGATTCAGCTTGTCTTGGCGGTCGCCGGCCTCGGCGTTGTCCTGATCGGCTCTCCGGTCAAATTGACTTGGCCAATGGCCCTGTTGGGCGCCACGATCAATATGGCAGTCTTCTACGGTTTGCGCTGGATCGTGTCACGGATCAAGAACCGCGAAGCGATGGGCCTTGGTGACGTCAAGCTGGTCGGGGTCGGCGGCCTGTGGCTGGGGCCCTTGGCACTACCGTACATCATGGCCGTTGGCGGCATCGCGACACTTCTCGGCGCGCTGGTTGCTGGCGTCATCACGGGCAAACCGGTATGGCAGGGCGAAATGCCGCTCGGCCCCGGGCTCGCGCTCGGCATTCTCGGAACGTACATCGCGGCACTAGCCGGGGTCTCGCTTTTGCCAGGCGCGGTTTGATCTGAATGCGCCGCACACACCCGCACGTTCTCTGCTTCGCGCCTTACACCGATTGGTCGATCCATAGCGCACGCGAAGTGACGATCCTTCAGGCGCTCCGGCTGCGCGGCTGCACAGTCACTTATGTGACATGCGACAGCATGTTGACCGATTGCGACCTTCTCCAACAGTCGAAAGGTGGCCCCGCGAAAAAACCTGCCAATGCCTGTCTGATCTGCCAGGCCAATACGGCGACCAAGCTTGCAGCCTGGGGCATGCCCTATTCGTGGCTTGGACGGTGGCAGATGCCAGAAGACAAATCGATTGCGGCGCGTTGGGTCGCCAGCCTTCGCCCGGCCGACTACCCGACTGCGCGCTACAAAGAGTGGCCAATCGGGGAATGGATACGATCCAGTGTCCATACACACTTCAGAGTCATGACATTTGATCTCGCCAACGAGTCGCTCGCCGCCACCTTTGGCAGCTACCTCTTCAGCGGACTACTCACGGCATTGGCGCTCGATCGATTGTTCGACGAGCAGAAGCCAGACATCCAACTCTTATTTAACGGAAGAATGGGGCCCGTACGCATCGCTCTTGAGTTTGCCCGTCGGCGCGGCATTCGAACGATCTGCGAAGAGCGCTCCGCGCTGGCGGGTCGACTCATGTTGTTTGACAACGAATCCTGTCTCAATCTTGGCGGGCCACAAAAGTTGTGGCCCATTTGGCGCGATCAAGCGCTCGACGGTGGTGAAATAAACGAGATCGGCGAAGTCTTCGAGGAACGCTGGCAGGGACGGGCCAACGAAGTGACGGTCTTTAGCCGCGGAATCGACCGCACCGACGTTCACAAAGCGCTTGGCTTTTCCAAGGATCGGCCGCTGTGGGCGTTGTTTTCGTCGAGCATTGATGAGACGGCCGACATGCCCAATATCGAGGGCACGTTCCCGAGCCAAGAATCATGGATTACCGCCGTGACGGAACTGGCCAGAGCACGGGAAGACATTCAGCTTGCGATACGTATCCATCCAAACGTCGATAGCAAGAAATCGCTGGGGCGGGGGGCAACAGACATCGCCTTTTTCGCAAATCTCGAGCCCCAACTTCCGAAAAACGTGCGTCTCATTCCAAGTCGTTCGGATCTTAGCAGTTACGCACTAGCCGCGGCCGCTGATCTGGGCCTGGTTTGGTATTCGACTATCGGGCTTGAGATGGCGGCCATGGGACGGCCCGTGATCCGGGCGGCCAGTTATTGGTTGCATGGTTGCGGCTTCATGCCGAAGCCTGGGCAACCTGACGATCTTGCACAATTGCTGGATCAAATGTCGCGCCCGCTCTCGACCGACGCTCGGCGTTCACTGGCGGTTCAGGCCTGGCGCTTCGCGCACATGTGGTATTTCCGGCAATCGATCCCATTTCCTCTGGTGCGCCAGCCCAAATGGTACGTTGGGGAGATAGCATGGGCTTCGCTTGACGAATTGGCTCCCGGACGCGACTGCCATCTTGATCGGATTTGCGACATGTTCTTGGCCGACCGACCTGTCCACAGCGACATCGTCCCGGCCCGATCAACGTCCGTCGCTGAGGAATCGGCGGCCGTCTGGGACCGCTTGACAGTGGCGCTCGGCCGCGACCCCGCAGCCCGTTAACGAGTTGTAATCCAGCGGCAACCTTGCCGACAGCCGTCATCGACGACGCTTTCATCCTCGCTTTCGGGCCGATACAGTCGCCGTCACGGCTGGCACATGACCCGTGTGAAAAGGCCCGCGTCCGCACATCGGCATTCGAACCATGAGTCAAGCAACCACCATCGAACGATCCGAAGCTGCGGCGACAAGCTTGTCTCAGGCGCAATTGCCGATCGGCCAGATTCTGCTGTCGCGGAAGACGATTTCCGAAACCGATTTGCAGAAAGCGCTTTCGGTGCAGGCGTCCGTCGGCGGTCGATTGGGCGCGATTCTGGTCAGGATCGGCGCCGTCGCCGAGGATAACGTGCTCGAGGCTCTGCGCGATCAAATCGGCTTCGACATCATCGCCGGCGAAAACCTACCGCAGGATCCGGCGATTTACCTCGAGACGATTAAAGCTTCGGAGATCGACCTCAATTGGTGGGTCGACCAGTCGGTACTGGCGTGGAGCGGAAGTGACGCCGTTTTGCATTGCATCGCCCGCGACCCGCTAACACCCAGCCTTCAGGAAACGCTCGTGCAAACCTTCGCCGGCAAAGTGCTGCGATGGTGGTTGGTGCGGGCGCGCGACCTCGACTTCATGCTCGACCTTGTCCGTCGCGCTGAGAGCACCACCGGCATCGACATTGCCGGCGATGTCGCGCTACTCCGCGAACTGGCCGAGGAAGCGCCAGTGGTCGAACTTGTCGCAAATACGATGTCACAGGCGGTCAACGAAGGCGCCTCCGATATTCATGTCGAGCCGCGCGAGTACGAATTCGACATTCGTTTCCGCGTCGATGGCGTGCTGCAGAACCGATTGACGTTGCCGCGCACCCGTTTCGATGCGGTGGCATCGCGCATCAAATTGATTTCCGGCCTTGACATCGCCGAACGCCGACTGCCGCAGGACGGCCGCATCGGGATCAGAATCAGCGGCAAGGACATCGACTTCCGTGTCTCGTGCCTGCCAGGCGTGTGGGGTGAGTCGATCGTGATGCGTCTGCTACTCAAGGAGCAGAAAGACATTAACCTGGCAAAAATTGGCATGGCTGCCGACCACCGCGAATTATTCGAACGTCACGCCCAGGAGCCTTATGGAATCATTTTGGTCACGGGACCAACTGGCTCGGGAAAGTCGACCACGCTCAAGGCAACGCTCGAATTCATCAAGGACGGAAAGCTGAAATTGATCACTGTCGAGGATCCCGTCGAATACAACATCCCCGGCGTCACCCAGGTTCAGACCAAGGCCGGTATTGGCTATACTTTTGCTCGGGCGTTGCGTTCGATCCTGCGTCAGGATCCGGATGTGATTATGATCGGTGAAATCCGCGACCTCGAAACCGCTCAAATCGCGGTTCAGGCCTCGCTGACCGGCCACATGGTGTTTTCTACCTTGCACACCAACGACTCCCTCAGCGCATTCACCCGTCTGATCGACATGGGGGTCGAACCCTTCTTGGTGGCATCCTCCGTTCGCGCGGTAATGGCACAGCGCTTGGTGCGTCGCTTGTGCCCGGCATGCCGTGTGCCACACGACCCACCACATGCCGTCAAGCTTCGCTGCGATGAATTGCGTCAGCAATTTCCTACGATGTTCCAAGGCACGCCACAGTGGTTCGATGCCAAAGGCTGCAAGCAGTGTCAGCACACCGGTTATCGAGGTCGCCTCGGCATCTATGAGGTCTGCGCCGTGACAGAGCCCATTGCCGACGCCATCCTTCACCAGAAGACTCTCCATGACATGGAGCGGTTGGCACGCATACAGGGTTTCAGAACACTGTTTGAAGACGGTCTACTCAAGGCCTGGGAAGGATCGACGAGCGTCGAGGAAGTCATTCGCGTCGCCGGCCAAGTCAGCTCCGAGCTCGACTGAAGCATTCATGATAACCGGGCCATTCTTCCCATCGCTACGGCCAAAGGACAGCGGCCGTGATTGAGTCCTGGCTTGAGGCCGGGAAAACAGCCCATCAATCCGGTGATTTAGAAGCCGCCCGCGCGGCCTACGACCGCGTCCTTGCCGCAGCCCCACAGAATCTTGAAGCGCTCTATCTCATTGGCGCGCTGGCCTATCAGCTCAAGGACTTCGACCGCGCCATTCCCTACCTCCAGGACTGCGTTCGCCTCGACCCGCGTCACGTACCCGCGCTTGACGCTCTCAGTGCAGCCCTGATTGCGGCGCATCGGCCACAGGACGCCTCTGTCGTTGCTGGAAAGCTTGTCGCGCTTCAACCGAACGATAGCCGCTTCTGGCACGAGCTTGCCGTCGCCTACCGTCTTGCGGGTGATTTCGCGGACGCGGCGTACGCTTTTCGTCAGGCTTTGGCGCTCGATCCGACGCGATCGAATTCCAGCGCAGGCCTCGCGCAATCCTTGTTCGCGATGCGCCAGTTGCCGGAGGCCGCAATTGCCTATGACCAGGCAATTGCGCTCGCCCCTTCAAGCATTGGACTACGCGA
>VGEM01000303.1 GCA_016869315.1 Alphaproteobacteria bacterium
GCGCAACGGCTGCGATATCGGGTCTTTTTCGAGGAGATGGGCGCGCGAGCCTCGGGCCAGGTGTCGGCCGAACGTCGCGACTTCGATCGATACGACGACATCTGCGATCATCTCATCGTCATCGATCGCAGCGATGGCGGCGCACGAATTGTCGGTACCTATCGATTCTTGCGCCGCGAACACGCGGCGGCGGCGGGCGGATTTTACTCCAGTGGCGAATTCGATCTCACGCCACTCATGTCGCACGACGGCGCGATCATGGAATTGGGCCGGAGCTACGTCGATGGAACATGCCGCGATCGCGGCACGATGCAGCTGCTTTGGCGCGGGATCGCCGAGTACGTCACGCTGCATCGAATCGATATCATGTTCGGCTGCGGCAGCCTGCCCGGCGCCGACGGCGCACGCCACGCGGCGGTGCTCTCGTACATGCATTATCGCCATCTGGCCCCGCCCGAGCTCCGCGCCTCCGCGCTGCCCCATCGGCGCGCAAACGTCGCTCTTGTCCCGGAATCGGCGCTCGAATCCCGCGCCGCGCTGGCGGGCCTGCCGCCGCTGATCAAGGATTACCTGCGAATTGGCGGCTTCATCGGCGATGGCGCGGTCCTCGACCATGAGTTCAACTCGACCGATGTCTGCATCATCGTCAAAACCGATCGCATCACCGGTCGCCACACGCGGCATTACGATTTGCCGGGACGCACCGTCTGATGGGGCGATTGAAGGGCCCGGCCGCGGCCGGCGCCGAACTCACGCTTCCGACATCGCAGATCAGCCGCACGATCGCGATCTTGCGTACCGTGGTTTTTTTTCTGTCGGCGATCGTGATTCTTGCGCTTCTGTTCCCGATGCTGGTGCTTCGCCTCGAGACCGGCCCGCTCAAGCGTCGATATTTCGCCTTTCTCGCCCGCCTGCTCGGCATTCGGCTGGTCATGGCCGGCGCGCCGACCAAACAACGGCCGTGTTTGTTTGTCTGTAATCACGTCTCCTATCTGGATGTCGTCGCACTGGGCGCTATCGTGCAAGCCGAGTTCGTCTCGCGCGCCGATCTGGCCGACTGGCCCTTGTTTGGCCTGATGGCCAAAGCCGGCAACACGGTCTTCATCGATCGCCGCCGGCGCGCGACCGGCGACGCTCGCGACAAAATGCAGGAACGCATTGGCCGTCATCGCGCTCTCATCATGTTTCCCGAGTCGACCTCGGGCAACGGCAACTACCTGCTCCCGTTCAAGAGCGCGCTGTTCAACGTCGCCGAAGCCGGTCTCGACGGCCGCGCGATCACGGTTCAACCGGTCTCGATCGCCTATACCCGGATGAACGGCATGCCGATCGGCGTCGGCTGGCGATCGTTCTGGGCATGGTATGGCGACATGACACTGATGCCGCATCTGTGGTCGCTGCTGCAGTTGGGCCGGACCACGATCGAAATCGAGTTTCACGATCCGGTCGCGGCGACCGACTTCGCCGATCGCAAGGCGCTGGCGGCCCACTGCCATAAGATCATCGGCCACGGTGTCGCGCGGCTGCTGTCGGGCCGGAGCGCGTGACAACGGGCAGTTCATGTCCCGGCCGGACTGCGCTAAGAGTCGCCGTCGAGGCTCGGGTACGGAACCGGTAAGCGGTTATAAGCCATTGAAAAACAAGGTCTTTATCAAGTCTTACGGCTGTCAGATGAACGTCTACGATTCGGCCCGGATGGCCGATACGTTGGCGCCGCACGGCTTTGTTGCGACCGATACGCCCGACGACGCGGACTTGATTGTGCTCAATACCTGTCACATCCGCGAGAAAGCCGCAGAAAAGGTGTTCTCCGATCTCGGTCGCATGCGACTGATTCGGGAGTCCCGCGCCCATCGCGGTGCGTCGACCATGATCGCGGTCGCCGGCTGCGTCGCCCAGGCGGAAGGCGCCGAGTTGGCCGCGCGCGCGCCCTTTGTCGATATCGTGCTCGGCCCACAGACCTATCACCGCCTTCCCGAACTGGTGGCGCGGGCGCGGCGCGCCCGGGAACACGTCGAGCGCCGCAGGCGCGCGGCGATCGTCGACACGGAATTTCCGGTGGAGGCCAA
This sequence comes from Alphaproteobacteria bacterium, assembly GCA_016869315.1. Taxonomy (GTDB): domain Bacteria; phylum Pseudomonadota; class Alphaproteobacteria; order Rhodospirillales; family Rhodospirillaceae; genus VGEM01. Next base: position 2,070 of record VGEM01000303.1, read on the forward strand.
GTTCGACCACTTGCCGGAGCCGACGGCGAGCGGCCCGACCGCGTTTCTGTCGGTGCAGGAAGGCTGCGACAAGTTTTGCACGTTCTGCGTCGTGCCATACACCCGCGGCGCGGAATACTCGCGCCCCGTCGCCGACGTGCTGCGCGAGGCCCGCGGTCTGGTGGCGCGCGGCGCGCGCGAGATCACGCTGCTGGGCCAGAACGTCAATGCCTATCACGGCGTCGATCCTCGCGGCGGCGCATCGTCGTTAGGCGGACTCATCCGCGCGCTTGCCGACATCCCCGGCCTCGATCGCATCCGCTACACCACCTCGCATCCGCGCGACATGAACGAGGAGCTGATCTTGGCTCATCGTGACGTTCCGCAGCTGATGCCGTTTCTGCATTTGCCGATTCAATCCGGCGCCGATCGGGTGCTTGCCGACATGAACCGCGGACATACCCGCGACGACTATCGGCGGATCATCGATCGGCTGCGCGCGGTGCGGCCTGATATCGCCATCTCGTCGGACTTCATCGTCGGCTACCCCGGCGAGACCGACACCGAGTTTGCCGAGTCGGTCGCGCTGGTCGACGGGGTTGGATTCATCCAGGCCTACTCGTTCAAGTACAGCAAGCGGCCGGGCACGCCGGCAGCTGGCGCGCTCAATCAGGTGCCCGAGCCCGTGAAGGCGGAGCGCCTCGCCATCCTTCAGGCCGCACTCGACCGGTCCCAAGAGCGCTTCAATCTCGCCTGCGTCGGCCGAACGATGGACGTCCTCTTGACCGGCCCCGGCCGTCACCCGGGCCAATTGGTCGGCCGCAGCCCCTATCTGCAACCGGTCCATGTTGTCGCGGAAGGCGCTGCGGTTGGCGATATCGCGACGCTGGTCATCGTCGCACGCGAGGCGCGCAGCCTCGCAGCGGCCCGGCCTGGGCGTGAGGACGCGTCGGCCGCGTGACCGTCGTGGACATCACGCCCCATGCCGTGACAAGGCGCACGATCGTCGTTACCGACAATCGTCAGCTTCAATCCTTGGTCGGACCGCACAACGCCCACCTCGGCGCCATTTCTGCGGCCTGCGCGGTCGAGGTTCATGCGCGCGGAAACGAAATCGCGATCGAAGGCGACGCCACGGCGGTGGCGGCTGCCGAATCTGTCATCCGCCGACTGATGAGCCGCGCCGCCGCTCAGCAGGTGATCGAAACCGGCGACGTGTCCGCCGCCATCCGCTTGGCCTCGACCGACGACGATTCTTCGCTCGCGCTCAAGACCCGAAAGCGCATGGTCCAGCCGCGGTCGCCGGGGCAGATCACGTACCTGAAGGCGATGCGCGCGCATCCGCTGGTGTTTGCTTTAGGCCCGGCCGGCACGGGGAAGACCTATTTGGCCGTCGCCCAGGCAGTGAGCCTGATGCTCGCCGGCGAAGTGGATCGCATCGTCTTGTCGCGACCGGCGGTCGAAGCCGGCGAACGGCTGGGTTTCCTGCCGGGCGACATGCGGGAGAAAGTCGACCCTTATCTTCGTCCACTCTACGACGCGCTGAATGACATGATGCCGGCGGATCAGATTGGGCGGTTGATGGAATCCGGCGAAATCGAAGTTGCGCCGCTCGCGTTCATGCGCGGCCGCACCCTCAGTCACGCTTTCATTATCCTGGACGAGGCGCAGAACACGACGCCGGTGCAAATGAAAATGTTCCTGACCCGCCTTGGCGAAGGTTCGCGCATGGTGGTCGCGGGCGACCAGAGTCAGGTCGATTTGCCCAAGGGCGCGCGTTCAGGCCTCGATGACGCGCTTGAAACGCTGTCGGACGTGGTGGGTGTCGGCCGCGTGACCTTTACGGCACGGGACGTGGTCCGGCACGATCTCGTGACACGCATCGTCGCGGCCTACGACGCCAGGTCGGCCGGTCGCGGTTCGCCGGAATGATGTCGTCGCGAAAGCCGCGCATCGAGATCGAGATCGACCGCGCCGGGTGGCAACGGGCCGTGCCGGACATCGCGAAGGTGTGCCGCGGCGCCGCGGCAGCGGCATTTGCGGTGGCGCGACGACGGCGGTCGGTGACGGCATCGCTCGTCCTGACGGACGACCGCCGCATCCAGGATCTCAATCGGCATTTTCGCGGCTACGATAAGCCGACCAACGTGCTGGCGTTTCCGTCAGGCGACGCAAAAGGCCCCGATCTGGGCGGCGTGATCATTGCGCTGGAAACCACCCGACGCGAAGCGCAGGCGCAAAAGAAGCGGCTTCAGGCGCACGCTGCCCATCTGGTGGTTCATGGCATGCTCCATTTGTTGGGGTATGATCACGTCACGACCCGGGCCGCCCGGGAGATGGAAGAGCTGGAACGGCGGGCGCTTGCACGGATCGGCTTGGCCGATCCTTATAACTGATGGATCGGGTTCGCCGATCTTTTTGACTGATGGATCGGCTTGGCCGATCTTTTTGACTGATGGATCGGCTTGGCCGATCCGGGCCACGAAGGAGAAGAACAGCCGTGACAGAGGCCACTTCCGAGACCCCGCAATACGATGCGGGACCCGGACTGATCGAGCGGCTGCGGAAGCTGTGGCGACCCGAACTAAGCGACGCCGAGACCGTTCGCGAAGCGATCGAGGAATTGATCGAAGAGCGCGCGGAGGAAAACCCGGATGTTGCCGCCGAGCCGATCGATCCCAACGAGCGGCTGCTGATCGGAAACGTCCTCAAGCTGCGCGATATGGTGGTGCGCGACATCATGGTGCCGCGCGCCGACATCATCGCCATCGACGGCGAAACCCCGTTGCCCGAAGTGTTCCG
>VGEM01000304.1 GCA_016869315.1 Alphaproteobacteria bacterium
ATCGTCGGCGTGACTCTGTCCGATGGCTCGACAATCGCAGCCAACCATATCGTTCTTGCGGTAGGACACAGCGCCCGCGACACGTTCCAGATGCTGCATGATCGCGGCGTCTATGTCGAAGCAAAGCCGTTTTCGATCGGGGTGCGGATCGAGCATCAGCAGTCCCTCATCGACAAATGCATGTTCGGCGCCAGCGCCGGGAATCCGATCTTGGGCGCCGCTGAATATCATCTCGTGCATCACTGCACGAACGGCCGCGGTGTCTACAGTTTCTGCATGTGCCCCGGCGGCACTGTCGTGGCCGCCACGTCCGAAGCAGGCCACGTTGTCACCAACGGTATGAGCCAGTACTCACGCGCTGAGCGCAATGCCAATAGCGGCCTGGTCGTCGACATCACGCCCGAGCGCGATTTCCCCGGGCATCCCCTGGCCGGCATTGCGTTACAGCGCAACCTTGAAGCGCGCGCCTTCGTCGCCGGCGGCGCGACCTATGATGCGCCCGGACAATTGGTTGGCGACTTTCTCGCCAATCGACCATCGACACAGTTCAAATCCGTGATCCCGAGCTATCGACCAGGCGTTCACCTCACCGATCTGTCGGCGTGCCTGCCCGACTTTGTCGTCGCCTCGCTGCGTGAAGCGATCCCGGCCTTCGACCGCAAGATCAAAGGCTATGCCATGGCCGACGCCGTGATGACCGCCGTCGAAACCCGCACCTCTTCGCCGATCCGCATCCGGCGCGACGACGAAACTCTGGAGAGCATCAACACCCGCGGGCTCTATCCGGCCGGCGAAGGCGCCGGTTATGCGGGTGGCATTCTGTCGGCGGCGGTGGATGGGATCAGGGTGGCAGAAGCCGTCGGCCGCGCTGCGTCAATGTCGTAATTGGATCGATTCTGTTGATGAAACCAATATATGGATTGCGGTTGGTCAATCCTCGTGTCGACAGAAGGATCGGCGCGCTTAACGGCATCACCCATTCGGTGACGCGCCCTGCAGCGACGGCATCGCACGCATGATCGGGCGCCAGGCGCGGTGGCGGCGAAGCGCAATGCCATTGAGATCGCCGCGACGGGTCTCGCGTTTTGAGATGTAAAGCGGCTGGCCTTTATAGGCCCATTGCAAAGCGCCGTCCTCAGCCGTGATCACGGACCAGTCGCCGATCGGCGGCACGGTGGCGTCGGCCGCGACGGGCGCCCAGGATTCGACGATGCACGGTCCGAAGCAATCTTCGCCGCGAACGTAGACCAAATGGTTCCGCGCTTCGTCGTAGGCGTAGAGCGTCATGCCGTTCGGGTCGGCCAACAGCTCGCCGCCATCCGACATCGCGACCGTGACCCAACCTGGGACGGGCGGCGGCGGTTCGAGCACGACGGCGTTCCACCCGCCGCCGTTGCCGTAGGTGTCGCCGGGCTTGGCATCGCGCGCATGGGCATAGAGGGTCTTGCCTTGGAAGCTCCACTGCACGTCGCCATCGGCGCGATTCGCGGGCGTGAAGTCACCGAGCGGTCGCGCCAAACGCGGCGCAATCACGGGCGTCCACGTATCGAGACACGTACCAGTGCAGTCTTGCGCGGTCGTATAGAGCGTCAGACCCGTCGCCGTCGCCAAGACCTGACCAAGCAATGTGCGCTGCGTGGAAACGCCGGGCGGCATATCGATCGGACGAAAGGCCGCCGACCACCCGTCACCTTCGCCAAACACGGCGCCGGGAAATGCGTCTCGCGCAAAGGCATGAAGCGGCTTACCGCGGAAAGTCCACTGGCGAACGCCGCTGGCACGGTCGATTGTCGCCCAATCCTTTGACGGCGGCACGGCGTCGGCCGGCGCCAACACCGGCGCACGCACGTCGGCGCATTCGTCGCTGCACGACGACTTACCCGAGCCGCGTTCATCGGCATCGGAGATGTAGAGCGTCATTCCCTTGGGATCGGTCAGGCGCCAGCCGTGTCCGAGTTTAGTCGCCGCGACTTCCCCCGGCAGCGGGCCCTGGGCGAATGCATTGAACGGTGCGAACGCCAAAACTGCGGCGGCGTACCCCAAGGCGATTCGAACAGCGAATTGCATGCCGGCCTAAGCGACGATCTCGCCGATGGCCTTCGATGTTTGCAGTGACTTTGTGCCCCAACGCTCGACCGGGACACCCATCACTTTCATCGCCGTCAAACCCACCCGCGTCAACGGATCACCATTGCCGGCGACATGAATGCCGGTTTTGATCCGGCCGCCGGCGCGACCGACCGTCATGGTCGGAATGTTGTCGATCGAGTGGACGCGGGCATAACTCGTCTCGCTGCCGGCCACGATCAACATATTGTCGAGCAGCGTGCCATCGCCTTCGCGAATGTCCTTGAACGCCTGAATAAACTCGGCCAGCGCGTCCATGCTGCGCGCGGTGAAATACGAGGTCTCGGGTTGAATGCCGAGCTTGGGATCACGCGCTTCTTCGTGACTGAGGCTATGGTGATTGGTGGTCGAGCCGGCGCGCCGGAGCGCCGAGAACGACGCGCTGTAGACCATGTTGAACACGTGCGTCTGGTTGCAGGCGACCGCCATGGCCAGCAGCTTGGTCAAGGCCCGGTGGCTGGCATTGACGGCGTCGATGGTGGCGCCGGCGACCGTCTGCTCGACCTTGGCATCTCCCGGCTTGGCCGGCACCAGACAAGCTTCGTTCGGCGCCGGCTTTTCGAGCTGCAGCGCGAGCTGCCCCTCAAGCTCGCGAAGACCGGTGAAGTATTGGTCGAGCTGAACCCGATCGGATGCACCGACCTTGGCGTTCAGCGCTTTCGCCTCCTCGGCCACGGCCGAGAGAACGCTTTTCCGCACCATCACCTTGGGATCGGGGGTAAAGTCGGCCGAGTTGGGATCGACAAATTCGGGCCCAAACATGCGCTGATAAAACGCGAGCGCCGAGACTTCCGCTGCGGCGCGGCTGTGGGTGTTGCGCGCCGAATAACTGTCGTCCGAACGCCCGGTCGCGCTGAGATCAATGGTCTTGAAACGCGTGCGATTGCCAATGACGTCGGCAATCAGGAGATCGTAGGTCGTCGTCGGCACTTCGTCGCCATTGCCGGGCGCTGTTCCGGTGCGCGATCCGACCCAACCGCTAAAGTGCGTATAGTTGGAGCGGCCGTCGAGCGGCACGTTGAAATTGCCGAAATAGTTGATGATGTCGGCATGAACCTGAAGCGCCTTGGCTTCATCGAGAAACGCGATACCTGGTCCACTGGCCGATTTCTCAACCACGCCATGGCCGGGCGTGTGACCCAGCCCCCAGAACCAGGTGCCGAAACGCACCGGCAGTGCCGCGCCGGCTGCAAGCGCGCGACCAGAGTAGTTGAGGAAACAGTCAAGAAACGGCAACCCAACCGATATCGCCGCGCCGCCGAACGTCCCGCGCAAGAGTGCGCGTCGGGTCGCGGGCTTCCTGATGAGGACGGTCATGACGCTTCGGCCTTCTCAAGTCGAACTGCAAAAAAACCGCGGCTGGTAGCAATCTGACGCATCAATTCGGGTACGCGGTAGCCGCCTTCCGAGAATACGCCTTCGAGGTAGGTGATCCAAGCGTCGCCCTTGGCGGCCGGACGCCCCGTGGCATACGCCGCCATGCGGCTGACCAGGCAGGCGGGCGTTGCCGGATTGTCGCGAATGGCGCGGCCAAGACCCGCGGCATCGGTGAATGGAACGCCGTCCAGATCGCCACTTGCATCGATGGTTACGCCATTTTCGGCGGTACGGAACTGGCCAGCGCCGTCATAGTTTTCGAGCGCAAGCCCAATCGGGTCTGTAATCCGGTGGCACCCGGCGCAGGCCGGACTGGTGGCGTGCGCCGACAGCCGGTCGCGCGCCGTCTTGTTGGGCGAGTTGGGGTCGCTGAACAGGCTGAAGTCCACATCACCGGGCGGGTCCGGCACTTTCTGGCAGAGGAGCGCGGTTCTGACCGCTTCGCCACGTTGCGTCGGCGAACTGCGACCCGGGTGTGAGTAAAGCGCGAGAAAGCTGAGGTGGCTCTGAATCCCGACCCGCAGACTTTCGGGCGGAAACTCATGCTCCTGCCACCCGCCTTCGGCGACCCCGACTTGGACACGATAAACCCGGCCCAACGGCCGACTCATGAACATGCGCCGCGTCGTGAACAAATCGCGATAGTCTGCATTTCGCGAAACGACATGATCGGCAATGGTTCGAAGCGTCTGTTCGCGCGCGTCCTGCGCGGTGGCTTGGCCAAAGGCGGGATAGATGATGCCGTCTTTCTCCAGGGTGTCGAAACCCGAGAACCCAAGCATGTCGTTGAAGAACGCGCGAACGCCGCTCTTGAGCCGGGGCGATGCCAGCATGCGATCGACCTGACGCGCGAGGCCCGCGGCATCATCAAGTTCTCCCTGCTCGGCTGCGACCAGAAGCGCATCATCCGGGGCCGTGTTCCAGAGGAAGAAACTAAGCCGTGATGCCTTGGCAAACGGCGCCAAGCGCGCTCCGTCGCCGGAATTCTGCAGTGTCGCCTCGGTGATAAAGAGAAACTCGGGCGCGACGAGCAGGCTCGCCAACCCGAAGGTCAGACCCTCGTGAAAATCGCCTACTTCGGCGGCGGCAGCGCGGGTCAAGGCGATGCGGCCATTCAATTCCGCGTCGGTCAATGGACGACGAAACAAGAGCCGGCCGGTGCGACCGAGAAAATCCCTGGCGCAGGCCTCGTCGAACGACAGGCGATCTTCAAAGGCGCACGGCACAAGGGTGGGCCGGTGCGCA
>VGEM01000305.1 GCA_016869315.1 Alphaproteobacteria bacterium
GATTGCCCGGCCCTGGCCGCATAAAACCTCTACTTGCCGAAGCTTCGCGACAATCTCTTCAGCCGTATGCCTCTTTCCCATCGCGGTCCTCCTTCAAAAAAAACCATACCTCAGGATGGACCACTTCAAAGGGGGCACCTCAAGTTTGAAGATGGCGGAATCGTCGGGGGCATTCTTGTAAACGAACTCGTCGATGACGATTTCGCCGTCACCGCCGAGCGTGAGTTCGGTCTCGTCGGCGAATTTCATTTTCACGCGGCCCGTCGGCGCGGTGGCGATAATGTCGTCGGCGTGAATGCCGGTCCCCACCGCCAGCGCGATCTTGGTGCCTGCCCGGTCGATCTTACCGGCGCCCACCAGCTGCACGACTTCGCCGACCTGCTGGGCGAGGGTGGGAGTGGCAAGGGCTAGGACGAGTATGGCGAGAACTGTTCTGAACATGTGCGTCGCTTTCATATGGGCGGCCAATCGATACAGCCCGATCCCCTCACCCCGACCCTCTCCCCGGAGGGGAGAGGGAGGGCCCCGCCGGAGCGGAGCGACGGGGGGAGGGTGAGGGGCCGGGTCAACGGTCTCGATTTTTCAATTTGCGAGTCATCTCATCCCCGCGGATCGTACGGTTTGCGCGCGCTCCAGCCGCGCACGAAGTTCTCGAGGTCGTCGTCGGCGTTGCGGGGCAGGGCGATCTTCAGCGTCACGTACTGATCGCCCGCCGGTTTCGCGTTCGTCGCCGGCATACCCTTACCGCGCAGGCGCAGCACGGTGCCGCTGGAGGAATTTTTCGGCACGGTCAGCGCGACCGATCCGGCGATGGTCGGCACTTCGACCTTTCCGCCCAGAACCGCCTCGCCCAACGACACCGGAACCTCGACATGAATGTCGCGGTCCTTACGTTTGAACGCGGCGTGTTCGGCGACCTTGACCTCGATCAAGACATCGCCCGCCGGCCCGCCCGCCATGCCGGGGCCGCCCTGGCCCTTCAATCGAATCGTCTGGCCGTCATCGAGCCCGGCCGGGATGGTCACGTCGAGCGACTTGCCGCTCGGCAGCGTGACGCGTTTCTTGGTGCCCTGGACGGCGTCGAGGAACGCGACTTCGAGGCGGAAACTTTCGTCCTCGCCCCGCGCCTGAAAGCCGCCGCCGCCGAAACCACCGGCCCGGCGTCCGCGGCCCTGGCCAAACAGATTGTCGAAAATGTCGCCGATGTTTTCGGCGCCGAAACCTTCGGCGCCGGCTGGCCCACGGCGGAAACCGCCGCGACCGAAGGGGTTCATCCGCACTTCGTTGCCGGCGGCATCGAGTTCGCCGCGATCGAAGCGCCCGCGCTTCGCCGCATCGCCGAGGATGTCGTAGGCGGTGTTGACTTCCTTGAAGCGTTCCTCGGCGCGCTTGTCGCCCCGGTTCAAGTCCGGGTGGTACTTTTTGGCGAGGCCGCGAAATGCCTTTTGAATGTCGTCTTCCGAGGCACCGCGCTTAATGCCCAGCACGTCATAAGGGTCTTTGGCCATGGTCACGCTCGTGCGCGCCCGCTCCGTTCAGACGGAGACAACAGGGTCTTAGCTTGAGGTGGGGTCAAAACCTGCATTTGTAAAGGGTTAGCCCCGCCTATCCGATAACCTTGAGGGCGGTGTCCATCGAGGTCAGGGCCTCGCAGCCGTCCTTGGTCACCCGCACGGTATCCTCGATGTGAATGGCGCCCCAGCCGATTTCGATGTGGGGCAGGTCTACGTTCAGCACCATGTCGGCCTCGATCACCCGGTCCGGTTTTTTGCCTGGTGGATCGAAGCGCCCGGCGGGGTCGTCGGTATGTTGCAGCCCCAGCGCGTGAACCACCGGCGGCCTAAACTGGCCGACGAAACCTGACTTTTTTACGGCATCAAATACGGCAGCCGCCACAGTTGAGTACCTGGCGCCGGGGCGGATGGTCTCGTAAGCCGCGCGCCAGCCGGCCTCGAGCGCCGTCAGTCGCGCCTCGATGTCGGGCCCGGGCGATCCCACCACGGCCGAACGGCCAAAGTCGCCGTGATAGCCCCGGTAGGTGCCGAGGGCGTCGAACATGACCGGTTCGTGTTTGGCCACCTTGCCGCTTTGCAGGCCGCCGTTGCCGCACTCGAGGTAGACGCCGCGGGCGTCGTGCGCGGCCATCTCAACCATGTAGAGCCGCTCCAGCTCCTCCCAGGTGACGCCTTCCCTGAGCGCGGCGCGGGCCTTGAGCAACGCCGCCTCGTTGATCTTGGCGGCGCGGCGCAGCAGGTCGATTTCGGGCGCGGTCTTGACCATGCGGATCTCTTTGAACACGCCCTCGGCCGGAACCAGCGTCGCCTTGGTCAGGCCCAGTTCCGGCAGCCAGGCGAGCAACCGCTCGTCATCGACGCCGATGCGCGCCTTCTCGAGGCCGGCGTCCTTGATGGCCTTGATGAGGCCGTGCACGCACGACTGCGTCGTGGTTTCGGTCAGCCGCGCGGTCTCCTGCACCCAGCGCGCCTGGCGCGGGCTGAGCGCCGCATCGGGCCGCGTACCCCAGCCACCATAGATGGCGCCGCCGGCCGAAGTGGCGCGGTCGGGCGTGGCGGGTTCGTCGGTGTAGCTGACGATGTTCTCGACCGGCGGGTTGGCGTTGATGATGTTGCGACAGTCGAAGGCGGCGGTGACCAGGCCGCGCGGCTGACGCTCGTCCGCCGCCAGGACCGCCGCCGAATGCTGATCGAAGTTGGTCCGCATCAGGATGCCGAAGTACCCCGAAAGGTAATAGACGTTATGGTTCATCAGGGCCGCGAGACCGTCGAGTTTTTCGCGAGCCATGATTTCGATGGCCCGGGGGCGGTTCAACAGTTGCGGCATGGATGGACCTCCCGATTTTGCGATCATCGTATCGGCGCACGCGCTATAGTGAAAGCATGCTCCGTATCGCCGCCGCCCTGTTCGCGCTTGTTTTTTCCGCCGCCGCTCAAGAGGCGGTGGTCACGGGCATCACGTTCCCCAACACCATCACCGACGATCAGTGGAAGGTGTTCGAGGCCAACGTCGCCAAGGGCGCCAATCCGCCGCTGCCGCTGAAAATGCTGATCCGGGGCGAGGTCGGCTCGGAGGAGGCGATGATCACGGCGACCCGGCGCGGCCGGGCGCAGATCACGGCGCCGTCCATGAGCGCGACCACATCTGTCGTGCCCGAACTTGGCGTGTTTTCGCTGCCCTATCTCTACGACAGCGTCGGGCAGATGGACGCGATTCTGGAAACTGTCGCAAAAGACGAGGCGCGGCGACTGCTGGCGGACAAAGGCTTCGAGTTCCTCAACTGGGTCGATTCGGGATGGGTCGGCTTTTACGGCAAGGACGATCTGTCCGAACCTGAGATGATCGCCGGTTACAAGCTTCGCACCCCGACGCTGATCGCCGCCCAGGTGATGGCCCAGGTGCTGAAGGCGGACGCGGTATTCATCCCGTATCCCGACATCATTCCGTCGTTGCAAACCGGGCTGATCAGAGGCGGCATCACTGCCGATTATCCCTATATTACCGGGCGGCTCGATGTCGAAGCGCCGGTGTTTGTTCACACGCGGCACACCTATGACGCCGGCCTGCTGATGGCCAACAAGGCGTGGTTCGACGGCCGGAGCGCCACCAACCAGGCGATGCTGCGGACGGCCTATGGCGATCCGATCGAGTTTCGCATGCGCGAGCGGGCGTACTGCCAAGCCGAAATGGCCAAGCTGGCGGCTAGCGGCGTCAAGGTGATCGAGCTCTCGCCCGCGCAGCGCCAGCGCTGGATCGACGCGACGCGGCCGGTACATCGTATCGTGCTCGACCGGCTCGGCCCCGAAGCCGCACGCCTCTACGACGCCATCCAGGCGGCGAAGACGCGGTTTCCGGGGTAGCCGCCTGATGAGCCAGGCTCATAGGGACACAAGGAACACACGAGGTTGTCATGATCCGTAGTTTGGTGGCGGCAGCAATGGCGATGGCCTTGTCCGCGCCCGCGTGGGCCGAGACGGTGCTGGTCACCGGCGCTAATCGCGGCATCGGTCTTGAGTTCGCGCGCCAGTACGCCGCCAAAGGCTGGACGGTGATCGCGAGCGCGCGCGATCCGGCCGCGGCCGACGATCTACAGGCGCTGGCCAAGGCCAACGCCAGAATCGCGGTCGAGCGGCTCGACGTGACGGATGCCGCGTCGATCGCGGCGCTCGCCGCCAAGCATCGTGGCAGCGCGATCGATGTGCTGATCAACAACGCCGGCGCGTTCGGCGCGCGCGCCGAACAGACGTTCGGTTCGTTCGACGCCGCGACGCTGACCGAGGTCTTCGCCGTCAACGTGTTCGGCCCCCTCAAAGTATCGGAAGCCTTCGTCGAGCACGTCGCCGCGGGTCGGGACAAGAAAATTATCCTGATCTCCAGCATCGCCGGCTCGATCGCCAGCGTCACGCGGCCACCCGGCGGCGGCAGCTACTATGCGGCCAGCAAGGCGGCGGCCAACATGGCGATGCGCGGACTGAGCCAGACCGTGAAACCGCGCGGTATCGCGGTCGGCATCTACCACCCGGGCGGGGTCGATACCCGCATGCTGCGCGAGGCCTTCGGCATGAGTCAGGACGTGGCCGAAGTGGCGGCCGAGCGCGGTGACGCGTTGCCCGGCAACTTCAAGGCGCTGACGACCGAAGAGAGCGTGAGCCAGCTGATGGCGCGGTTTGCGGACCTTAGCCTCGAAACCTCAGGCACGTTCATCTCCTACGATAGCCGCCCGCTGCC
>VGEM01000306.1 GCA_016869315.1 Alphaproteobacteria bacterium
GAGGCCATTGGTGATGAAGCGGATCGACTCGCCGACGGTGGTCAGATCGGCGCCATACTTTGCGGCCTCGGCGCGGTCGACATCGAGTTCCCATTCGATGCCCGGCATCGGCAATGTGTCGTCGACGTTGCGCAGGCCTTCCATCCTGTCCATGCCGGCCCGGATCCTGGTGGTCGCATCGTAAATCAGACCCGGAAACTTCGAGGCGATGACCAACTCGATCGAAGTATCGTTGGTCATGTAGAGCTGTTTCTTGCCCTCGACAATGATGCCGGGAATGTCGGCGACGCGGTCCTGCACGTCGTCGAGCACGATGTCGACCTTGCGCCGCTGGTTCCACTCTTTGAACAGCAGGCGGATTTCGCCGATCACGTCTTCGTCTTCGGTCGATGCACCCATCGGCCGCCCGGTCCGGGTGTAGATGTGGTTGAAGTCGGTGAGCCCGCTCATCCGCGTTTCGACCTCTTTGACCAGGCGGTCTTGCTCGTCGAGCGACATGTTGCCCAGTGCGCGAATGCGGAGCGATGCGGTCCGCGCTTCTTCGGGCGGCGTCAGGCTCATGCCCCCGCCAAACGCGAAGAAGGCAGTCGGAACCGCAAACAGCATGACGATGGTAATGGCGATCACCCGGCCAGGATGATTGAGACAGGCGTTGAGGAACGAAACATAGGCGCCGCTGAGCCCGGTCGCGGCCTCGGGATTGACGATATCGCGATCCTCGACAGTGCGAAGCGTGCAGTTTGCGTCCTTGGGCGGCGGAAGTATCGCTCCGACCACCGGCACGAAAATCAGGCCCATGGCGAGCGAAGCGGTGAGGACGCCGATCACGGTGAAGGGCAGCAGGCCCATGAACTGCCCGACGAAGCCCGGCCAGAACAACAGCGGCACGAAGGCGGCGATGGTCGTCAGCGTCGACGTGATGACGGGGATGGCGAGGCGTTTCGCCGAATCGCTGAAGGCGTAGTACGGCAACTGGCCCGCGGTGATGCGCCGGTCGGCGTTCTCGACCACGATGATAGCGTCATCGACCAACATGCCGGTGACGAGGATCAGGCCGAACACGGCGACGAAGTTGATCGACACGCCGATCGCGTACATCACCAGGATGCCGGTGAGGAACGAGCCCGGAATGGCGAGGCCGACGAGAAGGCCGTTGCGGATGCCGAGCAGCGCCATGCAGGCCGCCATCACCAGGAAGATGGCGAACACCACGCCGTTTTCGATGCTACCGAGTTGTGTGCGAACGTTATTCGAACGGTCGTTGATGACATTGATTCGCACCTGCGCCGGCCAATCCTTGGTGACCGAGTCGGTGATGCGCATCAGGTGCTGGACGCTATTGATGACGTTGGTGCCGCGGCGGTTGATAATGTCGACGGTCACGGCGCGCTCGCCGTTGACCCGCACGAAGGTCGAAGCGTCCTTGAAGGTGCGGCGGATTTGCGCGATGTCCGATAGCTTCACCGTGCCGTTGCGGTCGGCCTTGATCGGCAGGTTCCAGATGTCGTCGACGTCTTCGAAAAGGCCTGGCACCTTGACCGCGAATTTGCCCTGCCCGGTGTCGATATTGCCGGCGGCGACCAGCCGATTGGACCGGCTGACAATCTGGAAAAGTTCCTGATTGCTGATGCCGTAGTGTTCGAGGCGGAGCGGATCGATCACGATCTCGACCTGCTCCTCGCGGACGCCGGAAATATTGGCCTCAAGCACGTTCGGGTCCTGCGCGAAGCGGTCACGCAGTTCCTGAGCGAGATGGAGGAGGGTGCGCTCGGGCAGCTCGCCGCCGATCGCCAGCGTCAGGATCGGAAAGCCGTTCTGATTGAACTCACGGATCATCGGCTCGTCGGCATCGACGGGAATCTTTGGCCGCGCCCGGCTCATCGCCTCGCGAACATCGGCCAGCGCGATGTCCATGTTGGTTTCGGCGACAAATTCGATGACGATCGATGCGCCGCCCTGAAAACCGGTGGCGCTGACTTCCTTGATGCCGCGCAGGGCCTGCATTTCCTCTTCGACCGGGCGGATGAGAAGTCGCTCGGAATCCTCGGGCTGAACGCCCTCAAGGCGGAGCTGGATGAAGATCAAGGGCATCTTGATCTCGGGCTCGGCCTCTTTGGGGATGCTGATGTAGGCGACGGTGCCCGCGAGCAGCAGCATGCCCAGGCACACCATCACCATACGAATGTGGGTAAAAGCGGTTTCGATCAATTTGGTCATCGGCCCAATATACATCCGCTCACGGGTTAAAGAGACCCAGGCCGTGTAACCGAACGTAACGACCGCTCAGCGAATTAGGAAATTTTGGAATTAGGACGTTTTGTCGGCGGCCGAGACGGGCCGGACCTGCTGTCCGACGGCGACGTATTCCTGGCCGACGATGATCAGATTGACCACATCCGGCAGGCCACTCACCCAGGTTCCGTCCGGACCGTCGTCGACGATCTCGATCGGCCAGAACTTCACCTTGCTGCCGTCATCGACCGCCTTGATTCCGATCTTGCCCTCGTCGGACAGGGTCATCACGGAGGGTGCGATCAGGTGCGCGGTGTTCTGGCCAAACGGCAGGCGCAGCTGCGCCGCGAGTCCGGCGAGCACTTTGCCATCGGGATTCGGCGCCGTGACTTCGATGGTAAACGTCCGGGTATTGGGGTCGGAGACAGATGCGATGTAGCTGACTTCGGCCGGAATGACCGCGCCGTCGGTCAGGACGATCTTGGCTTGCATGCCGACCTTGGCTTCGGCCACGTTCCGTTCCGAGACCTGGGCGGTCACCTTGATTGGATTGAGGTCGACGACCGTGCCCAAGCGGTCGCCCATGTTGAGCACTGCGCCTTCGTCGACCAGTCGCGTGTCGAGAATGCCGTCGAAAGGCGCCCTGACTTTGGTGTTGGCGAGATCCAGTTCGATCCGCGCAACGTCGGCCTTCGCCTGTTCATACTGAGCTTCAGCTTCAGCGAGCTTCACCTTGGACTGAAAGCTTTCTTTCGCCAGTTGACGTGCCGCTTCAGCCTGCATTTGGCGCTGGGTCAGGGAGGCGCGAGCCTGCTCCAGCTTGGCAGCGCGATCGTTGACGGCAATATGGTAAACTTCAGTGCCTGCGCTAACTTGTTGCCCGCGATCTTTGAGCACTTTCTCGATTTTCCCGGTCACTTCGGCGCGAAGGTCGACCGTGCGCGAAGCGGCGGTGCGCCCCTGGAGGACGACGCCGCCTGCATACGGTTTCGCTTCCGACCGCATCACGCGAACCGTCGGGACGACGTCGCTCTCCGTTCGCATGGCGCCGGTCGCGGCGGGCGGCTCGGGCCCCATGCTGCGCGAAAGGTATCCGGATCCAAGCCATATGGCTCCGGCGACGATCAACAGAGCTGCTGTGATTTGGGCTTTGTTCATGGCAACCAGGGAAAGTTCACCGGATCGTGACCGGCAACGTCCTTATATATGGAGGATATACGGTCGCGCCAACCGCCCGGATGTCTCACTTCTGCCAGATTCGGACTTTACTTTCGTCGGGCATTGACTAGGGTCCGGCCGCTTTTCATAAGGTTTCCGGGCGAAATTCAAAATATGGGTGAACCATGAAGCTGTTCGGGATGCTGTCGCTGTCGGCGCTGGTTGTGTTCGGACTGTCGGTTCCTGCGGCCGCCCAGGCCCCGGCCGATGACCCGCAGATGAAACTCGGCAAGCGGGTCTACCTGATGTGCCGCTCGTGCCATTCGACCGAGGCTGATGGTCGGCACAAGGTGGGCCCCAATCTCCACGGTATTTTCGGCCGCAAGGCTGGCACGGCTGACGGATTCAAGTATTCCGATGTGGTCATCAAGTCGGGGATCACGTGGTCGGAAGAGACCATCAACGAGTGGCTGGTGAAGCCAAAGAACTTCCTACCCGGCAACAAGATGGCCTTTGCCGGCGTGCCCAAGGAGGAAGATCGCAAGGCGCTGATAGCCTACCTCAAACAAGAAACCAGTGCCAAGTAGGCGCGAGTTCGTGATTGCCGCGGCGCTGACCGGCGCCGCAGGCCCTGCGGTTGGTCAAGAAATTCAGGCGCGCGTCCCCGTGACGCGCGCCTTTGTCGATACGCCGGCCGGACAAATTCATATCCGTCGCGCTGGACATAAGTCCGAGGCGGTTCCGGTCGTTTGCTTTCATCAGAGTCCGCAGTCGTGCCTGGTGTACGCAGATGTGCTGGCAATTCTCGGCGCGCGCGGTCTGGCGGTGGCCTGCGACACGCCTGGGTTTGGCGAATCTTTTCGCCCAGCGACCCAACCCGCGATCGCCGACTACGCCGCGTGGCTCGCCGAGGTGCCGCCGGCGCTCGGACTTGCGCGCATCGACGTGGTCGGCATGTTCACGGGCACGGCAATCGTGGTTGAGCTCGCCGGCATGTTCCCCGGCCTTGTACGCCGCGCGGTGTTGATCGGACCCGCGCTGTTCGAAGAGGAGCAGCGCAAGCAGATGCTGGCCGGCGCATGGCCGGAGACGCCAAGCGAGGACGGCGCGTTTCTGGCGCGCGAATGGAGGCGGGTGTTCGATCGATATCCGTCGTCGATGCCCTTCGAACAGCGATTCAACGCCTTCAACGAATATTATCGCGGCGGACTCAATGCGAAGTTCGGCGAGGTGGCGGTCAACAGTTACGACATGCGCACGGCGCTGCCGCAGCTGAGCCAGCCGGTGGTGGTGATCGACCCCGACGGGACCTTCGGCCGTGGCCGCGCCGCCGCCGACCTCATCAAGAACGCC
>VGEM01000307.1 GCA_016869315.1 Alphaproteobacteria bacterium
CATCGCGGACATCGGGCAATGATCGCGACACGATGGTCGATAGCGCGTAGGCGAGGTAGCGCTCGCCCAGGACGTCAGCGAGCGGCGATTCCTTGATCTGCTGCGGCTTTGGCGCCGCCGGCGATTTGGCCATTACTACTCCTCGGCCACCCGGGGTTCCGGGGCAGCCCCATCAACACACTATCCCTAGTATGTCATGACTTCAGGAGATCAACAAATCGGGCCCGCGCGGCAGGGGCGTGTCGCCCTTGGGCGGCGAACGCATGCCCATCCAAAAAGTGGCCGGTGAGCCTCAGCGCCGCGCGAACGTCGTCGGGAGTTGCTTGTCCCCCGCTCCGCAAAAACGAAGGAAGCACAAGCAACCGGTCTGCGTACGTACCGGCCCCTTGTCGCGACACCGCGCGCCCTGTCTTGGGAGAGACGTAGACGAGATCCGCGTCAGACCCGGTCACGGCGCAGACCGAGAGATCGAGGCCGAAGCCGAGTTCGCGCAGGAGATCAACCTCCCACCGCGCATAGTGGGCACCATCGCCGTTCGCCGAGAATTCCGTCAGCGCTTCAAGCGTCCGATCGAAGAGTGCCCGGTGACTCTCGCGCTCCGGCAAACAGACGTCGATCATGGCGCACAGCGCGCTGACGCCGGCGAGCGCGAGCGGATTGTCGAGCGCCATGCCGGCGATGGCTTGAAGCGGCTCGCAGGTCATGGTGCCAAGCTGGTCCTCGAGCCGGGCCCGCCACCAGACCTTGAGCAGATTTCCGGCTTGCAGTTGGCTGCGAAGCCGGCGGCTGGCGCCCCCTTTGACCATGCCGCTGGAACGGCCCTGATCTGCGCCAAACACCGTGACGATGGCATCATGCTCGCCATGGGTCCGCACCGAGAGCACGATGGCGCGGTCTTCCCAGGACACCGCCATGGGGCGTTAGAACCGGTTGAACAAGAGGATGATTCCGGTCACCACGCCCGCCAGTCCGACAAACGCCAACCCATAATCGGGCAAGGATGCCGGCAGTTTGCGACCGCGACGGACCGTCAGGACCGCCAGCGACACAACACCGACAAAGAAACAGGCGACGGCAAAGAGCTTCATGACGGAGATGGATGCCGCATCAATTCCGGCATGACAACTGCAATTTTTCGGGCGTCAGGCATTGAAGTCGAGACCCCAGGTTGAGAACAGCCCGCGGTCGTTCCGCCAATTTTCGTCAACTTTGACGTGGAGAAACAAATGCACGTCGCGCTCCAGCAGAGACTTGAGCTCGCGCCGGGCCTGTTCTCCGACCGCCTTGATGCGCTTGCCCTTTTCGCCGAGCACGATGGCTTTGTGTCCGTCGCGGGCCACCAAGATCGTCTGATCGATCTTGATGCTTCCGTCCTTGCGCTCCTCCCAATTCTCGGACACGACGGCGCAGCCGTACGGGACTTCCTGATGGAGGTTGAGGAATAGTTTTTCGCGCGTGACTTCGGCGGCCAATAGTCTGCCGGGCATGTCGGAGACGTCGTCGGGCGGGAACATCCATGGCCCCGGTGTTAGCGTGCGTATCAGATACGACTTGATGGCATCGAGCCCATCGCCCGACTTGGCCGAGACCATGAATATTTCCGCGAAGGCGGCGCGTGAATGAAGTTTGGCGGCGAGATCGAGCAGCTTCGGCTTGTTGACGATATCGGTCTTGTTCAGCACCGCAACGGCAGCACGCTTGGCGCTTTTGATTTGGCCGATGATCTTCTCGATCTCGGAATCGACGGCCTTGGTCGAATCAATCACCAGCATGACAAGTTCGGCATCGGCCGCGCCCGCCCAGGCGGCGGCGACCATGGCGCGTTCGAACCGTTGCTTGGGGTGAAATATTCCTGGCGTGTCGACGAAGATCGCCTGTGTATCGCCATACATCACGATCCCACGCACGATGGTGCGGGTCGTTTGTTCCTTCGGCGTCACGATCGACACCTTGGTTCCGACCAAGGCGTTGACCAGCGTCGACTTGCCGGCATTGGGCGCACCGATCACGGCAACGAAGCCGCAGCGATGGTTTTGCTCTTGGTCAGCGGGCATCGCGGCGCCTTGCCAGAAACGCGGTGGCGGCCAGGATTTCCGCGAATTGCTTCGACTTGCCGACCCCGCGTTCCTCGGCAAAACCGTCGACCGCGACGGATACCGTGAATTCCGGAGCATGATCGGGCCCGGTGCGATCGACCTGGCGATAAGTAGGAAGCGGTAGCCCCCTGCCCTGTGCCCATTCCTGCAGCGCGCTCTTTGAATCCTTGGGTGGCGTCTTGGCGTCCGCAATGTGCCGGGACCAGTGGCGCAGGATAAAAGCTCGTGCCGAAGCGAGACCGCCATCGAGATAGATGGCGCCGACGATAGCTTCGCAGGCGTCGGCAAGTATGGCGTCGATGGCCGTGGTCGGCTGCCCGGGCGCCGCCTTGACGTGGGCGCCGAGATCGATCGCGCGGGCGACGGCGACCAAGGTCGGTTCGGCCACCAGCGCCGCGAGCCGTTGGGCCAACTCGCCCTCGTCGGCCGCGGCGAACTGCTCCAGCAGGGCCTCGGCGATAATCAGCCCGAGGACACGATCGCCCAAGAACTCGAGGCGCTCGTTGGTTTCGTCGGCTCGCGCCGCGGCGACCTTGCCCTTGCGGGTGCCGCTGATCGAGCGGTGCGTCAAGGCGCGATCGAGCAATTCCGGCCGAACGAAGGAATGCCGCAAGGAGGATTCAAGTGGATGCCGGTCGGCGTCCGGCATCGGTCAGTTGATTCCGGTGAACATCCGCGAGAAGCGGATCGCGAACGGCCAACGCCAGACTTCCCAAATCGCGGCCGACCCGTCGTGCGAGTAGAAGATGAACTCGGCACGGCCGACCAGATTCTCGGCCGGCACAAAACCGACGTCGGCCCGGCTGTCGGCCGAATGGTCGCGATTGTCGCCCATCATGAAGTAGTGACCCGGCGGCACCGTGAACTCGCGCGTATTGTCGAACATCCGCGCATCGCCCTCTTCC
Source organism: Alphaproteobacteria bacterium (assembly GCA_016869315.1). Lineage (GTDB taxonomy): Bacteria > Pseudomonadota > Alphaproteobacteria > Rhodospirillales > Rhodospirillaceae > VGEM01. The sequence goes on from VGEM01000307.1 coordinate 3,002, forward strand.
AGGATGTAGTGGACGTGACCGTCGGGCAGCGTCTCTTTGTAGTGGAGCTGACGGAGCACGCTGCCATAGGCGTCGGTGGCGACATAATCGTCGACCCGGTCGCGCGGCACGAGTTGGCCATTCAGGAACAAGCGGCCGTCGGTCACCTTCACCGTGTCGCCCGGCAGGCCAACGATGCGCTTGATGTAGTCGGTCTTGTTATCGCGCGGATACTTGAACACGGCGACATCGCCACGCTCGGGTTCGGACATGAAAAAGCGGCCCGAGAACGGCGCAAGACTGAGCGGAAATGAATGCTTGCTGTAGCCGTAGGAGTACTTCGACACGAACAGGTAATCCCCGACCAGCAAGGTGGGGATCATTGAGCCCGACGGGATGTTGAACGGCTCGAACATGAAGGTGCGAATGACCAGCGCGATCCCGACCGCGGAGACCACGGTCTTGATCGTCTCGATGAAGCCTTCGCCCTTCTTGGCCGCGGCGGCGCGGCGGGCAGCGAGAGATTCACTCAAGGAATTCAATGCCTTAAAAGGTGTTTCTTCAAGCGCGGTGCGACGGGGATGAAGCCAGCCCGAGCCGGCAAAGTCAAGGTGACGTGGATGTAGTCACTGTGAGGCCATGCCTCAAACGGCTGGGCGGAGAACAAACAGTCGCATGCTGCCAAACTTCTTCGGAAGTTCGGTCAGGCCGACATAATCGGTGCGGTACTTGCCCGGCACGCGAAGCGCGAGCAGCGCCGCGAACGGTTCCGACACATAGACGGTACCCGGCATCGCCACCGGTTCGATGCGCGCGGCAATGTTGATATGCGTGCCGAAGAAATTTTTCTTGGCCGTAAAGGGATCGCTGACCTCGGTCACCGGCCCAAAATGCGCGCCGATGCGAATGGCGGATGTTCCGGCAGGCCGTGCGCGGCGAAGTCGATCCGTTCGCAGGCGGCTATGGCCTGCAACGAAGCCTCGGCAGCGTCCTCGACATGATCGAAAACTAGATGGATGCCGTCGCCCCAGGTCGCGGTTTGCACCGGTTGACCGGCGAGCGACTTGATTCGCTCGGCGATCGGCCGCATGACCTCGGATACAAAGGCGCGCACCTGGGTTTCCTCGAGCTTCGAAAACCCGCGAATGTCGGCGAAGATCATCGCCTTCAGCGTACGCGAAATATCGTCCTTTGCTTTATCGACGACGGTTTGTTTCTTGCGGAGGGACTTCGGGAAATCGACCACAGTTTGCCGGCGGCCTGACGACTTCCAGCGCCTGACATCGACCGCCGTCCCTCCCGGCGCCTGCGAGTCCACGCCATCCCAGAGCGCCAGATGTTCGGCGCGCGTGCGCAGCATCTCGGCCTGTCGGATCGCCAAGCCCATGGCGAACTCGGCGCAGAAGGCGAAAACGTTTTCCTCGCCGAGGTACTTCTCGAACGTCGCCATGCGGAACAACGATGCCCGCACGCGGCAGGCATGAAATCGCTTGAGCCATGTGTCGCCAAACAGCATGAGCGACTTCTCGATGAAGTCCTCTTCGCGCATCGGCAGCACGACGTGCAATTCGGCGCGCCGTTTGAGCAATACCTCGGCGATCATGATGTCCGAGCCCGCCGCTAGCGCTCCGCAAGCGAATCCTGCCCCGATCTTGTCGATCTCCTTGCTAATTCGGGTCTCGAGTTCGCGGATTTCCGCCGGCTCGGGGTCGGCGCGCAGCATGTGCCCGCAGTAAAACAGTGTCGGCGG
>VGEM01000308.1 GCA_016869315.1 Alphaproteobacteria bacterium
CGTCCGTGGCGAGCCCCGCCAGCAAAACGTCGTCAAACCCGAGCTCTGGCGCACGGCCTCTGGTACTGATGTAGCGCACGACTGTCATCGCCTATTAGTGCGAAGGGCGCGGATACTACGGGTGGTCAGCTAGGTCGGCAACCCAAGGTGCTGGCTAGGAAATCCGGCTCAAATCGCCGACAAAGTCCGCGGCGATCTTGCCAAAGGCCTCGCCAAACGCGTCAACCGCTGCCGAAACGGATGCGCCCGACGCCGTGGCGGTCGCCGCATATGTTTTCATCATCACCGGCGCATCTCCCGACACGCGACGCACCGCGAGCTCGATCTCGACCACCGCCTGCGACCGGCCGGCCGCAACGTCGTGCTCGAGCTTCTTGATCTGGCCAATCAGTTCAAAGTCACGATTGAGTTTCATCTCGGGCTTGATTACCGATTCGAAAGCCTCCGCCTTCCGCAAGGCCGCGATCAACTCACCCTGGATCATCGCCGCCGGGGCATCGGCCCAAAAATGATACGAATACTGACGCAGCTGCGTATCGGAGACGCGGTAGAGGATGGCGCGCTCGTTGATGACCCCCTCACCCCGAAGCGCCGGCACTTCGATGACGCCATTGATCGGTCCGCCCGAACGCCCCGGCGGGTTCGCGCCCACGATCCGGTAAAACGTATCGGTCGGCACCGGCGCGGCCGAACAGGCGCCAAGCGCCAGCGAGGAAATCAGCGCACCGCGGCGGGAAAGGTTGGTCATGTCCATGATCTCCGCTTATTTGCCGGCCTTGGCGCTGTCGTCTTGGGGCGAGCCCGACACCAGGAGGCCGGGGTTCTCGCGGATGGCGCGCGCGAACTCGGCCAGATTGCGGGTCGTGGATTCCGTGTTGTGAGAAATATCGTCGACGTATCGGGAAATCGTATCGAGCGTGTAGCGCAGATTGCGCACCGATTCGTCGACATTGCCTTTATTGTCGTCGACAAGCTTGGCGATCGACTGCATTGACGTCACCAGCAACTGCCGTGTCTCGTCGAGATCGCCCGACAGGTTCGCGAGGTCACCCGACGTCTGATCAAGATTGGCGAGAACAGAATCGATGTGCTGACGATTTTCGGGCTTCAACACGTCCTTTTCGATCATGGTCGTTGTTCGGCGCAAGCCTGCTGTGATTTCGGGCACATCGGCCGCCATTTGGTTCGAGATCTTGTTGAGGTCCGCGAGGATCGGCGGCACCCGCTCCATCGTCACCTGATCGAGGTTCTTGATATAGGCATTGATGTTGGCGAGAAGCGGCTTGATCGAATCCGCGCTCAGCTCGCCGAATTGCGAGCCGATTTCGGACAGCGCCGCGAAGAAATTTGTGGCCGACTGACCTTGGATCAACGCGCCCGGCTTGAGAAACGATTTGCTTTCGCCCTCGTCGATATCGACGGTCATGGCGGCGAGCAGCCCGGACACCGATGCGCGAGCGATACTGTCGTCCGGAATGCGCCAGCCTTCACGGACCGACAGATTGACGCGAAACTTGATCGCCTCAGTCCCCTCGATGATCGGCTCGATGCTCTCGACCTGGCCAATCTGGTACCCCTCGTACATCACCAGCGTGCCAAACTTGAGCCCTCCGACGTTGTCGTAGACCGTATAATAGTCGTCGGTCGCGCCGGTGCGACCTGCCAGCGTCGAGATGACGATGATGAATGCGATAAGCATGGCGGTCACAAAAGTCCCAACCATGACGTAATTGATTCGGCTGTCCTGCATCGTTCCGTCGCCCGTTCCTGTCCCGGCCCTTAATCGTTGGCCGCGGTGAGTCGCTTCAAATACTCGTCTGGATCGAGGATTTCAGCCTCGGTCCGCCGATTCAACAGATTCTGGATTCGTTCGTTCGACGAACCGCGCACTTCCTCGACCGATCCGACCATGAGGATATTGCCCTTGTCGAGCACGCAAATCCGGTCGGCAATCTTGAACGCGCTTTCGAGTTCATGCGTGACCACGACGATCGACATGCCCATGGCTTCGCGCATGGTGAGAATGAGGTCGTCGATCGCCGACGATACGACGGGGTCGAGACCCGCCGACGGCTCGTCGCAAAACAGGATGCGCGGATCCATGACGACAGCGCGGGCCAGCGCCGCGCGCTTGATCATGCCGCCGGACAGTTCAGACGGCATCAGGTTCTCGAAACCGGCGAGATTGACCACCTGCATCTTGAGACGAGCCATGATACGCATGGTCTGCACATCGAGCTTGGTGTGCTCTCGCAGCGGCAACATGATATTTTCGAGCACGTTGAGCGACGAAAACAGCGCGCCACCCTGAAAAGCGACGCCTGTTTTCTGGCGCAGGCGGGTGCGCTCGACATCGGAAATGGCGTTCAGGTCTTCGCCCAGAATACGAACGATGCCCGAGGTCGGGCGCACCAAACCGAGCAAGGTGTTGAGGAGCGTGCTCTTGCCCGATCCGGAGCCGCCCATGATCACCATGATCTCGCCCTGACGGACATTCAGGCTGATCTTGTGCAGAATCTCTCGGCTGCCGTAGTGGGTGACGAGATCGATCACCTCGATCACCGATGGCATGGCGACAAGTTCAAGATCGGGCGTGCGGGCTGGGCCTTCGTGCACAACGGCGGTCGCGCTCATATCACGACCTCGTCGCCACGAAGGCGAAAATCATGTCGGTGACAATGATGGCGCAGATCGACAACACAACCGACCGGGTTGTCATTTTCCCAACGCCTTCGGCACCGCCTTTGACCAGCGCGCCGTTGATCACGCCGACCAGGGTAATGAAAATACCAAACAGGGTCGCCTTCTTGAGACCATGGAGAACATCGTCAACGGTCACGATCTCGCGGAGCCGGTCGATATAGGCGGCCCAGCTCATACCGAGGTCGAGGCCGATGTACCATCCGGCGCCGATGAGCATGACGATTTCCGACCAGAACGTCAGCGCCGGCACCATGATCGTCATGGCGATCAACGCGGGCGTAACGATAAATCGGATTGGATTGACGCCCATCACCATGAGCGCATCGAGTTCCTGATTGATCTTCATCGTGCCGATGCGAGCCGCGAGCGACGACCCGGTGCGGCCGGCGACCAGAATCCCGGTAATCAGCGGACCGAACTCGCGCGGGACCGACATCCCGACGCCGAGCACCACCTGATCTTCGGCGCCAAAGACACGAAGCGAATAGATGCCCTGAATTGCCAGCATGATGCCGATCGTGACCGACATCAGCGTGATGATCGGCAAGGCTTGAATCCCGACCTCAACGCATCGCTCGAACGTGGCATTGATGCGGACCGGCTGGGCGCGCCGGTGGCCCATCACAATCCAAAACAGGCTTTGCCACAGCAAGACCGCGCCAAGGCCAAACTCGGCCATGGCATCGATGGTCGACCGACCGGCCCGGTCCATGTAGTCGGCGAACCGTTGCCGCATGGGACTAGGCCTGGGCGGCGGCGGCCGCAGTCACGTCGGGGTGAATCGAAAACACCTTGTCGAGACGCGCCAGGCTCAGCACGCGCATTGCCGACGGCGACACGGCGGCGAGCGCAAACTTGGCGCCTTTTTTGCGCGAGACTTGAAACGCTTCGACCAGACTCGCGACACCCGAAGAGTCGATATAGGCGACATTGCTCATGTCGACGACCAGCTTCTTCTGCTTGTCGAGGCACTCGAGCAGTTTCTGCCGGACGCTCGGCGACGTCTGCAGGTCAACGTCGCCCGACAGGCCGACGATGGTCACTCCGTTCTGATCGCGGACTTCAATAGCCATGTGCGTTCTGACCCCCGACATTCAGTCTACCTTGGGAGGTAACCTCTTGGTCAATTTAAATAAGTTTCCGACTCCGGGCGGCGGCGGCAGAAAACGGGCGTCATCGGTGACGGACTTGATCAAATGCACCCCGAGTCCGCCGGGGCGCACCTCGTTCAGATCGCGGGATTTGATCCGATCGATATCGACAGGCGGCGCGAAATCCATCAAGGATACCGTCAAAGCGTCGGATTCACGGGCAAAATCGATCATGATGTCGCCGCCCTCGGGGACGCTGGCGTAGGCGTGCCGGATGATGTTCTGGCATGCTTCATCCACAGCCATCACCAAATCCTGGGCCCATTCCTTGGGCGCGCCACAGAAAGCGGCCGCCTGTTCAGCCGCCGTCCTGATCAATTTGAGCCGGTTGGCACGGGCCGGAACCCGGATTCGGATGATTTCGCCGTCGAAGGAGCGCTCGACCGGCGACTCCGGAGTCGCGGCCAAGGCCCCGGCAGACCCGCTTTCCTCGACCAAGAGCACCGTCAGATCGTCTCGCAGCGCCTTCCCCGGGACCTGAACCGCTCCGGTGATATTCTTGAGACGCAGGTGGGGCGCCTCTTCGGTGTGTTCGCGGATCAAGGCGCGAGCGCCATCGATCCCGAGCATCCCGCCGCCAAAAGTGGTGGCTTCCGTGAGGCCATCGGTAAATACGTAAAGCGTGCCCGCCTTGATATCGATATCGATCGTCGGAAATCCGTCGTGGCCGACGATATCGGGGGCAATGCCGAGCGGCGGTGCTTCGGCCGGAATCTGGAGAAATTTCTTACGGGTCCATTCGAACAGCATGGGCGGCTCGTGACCGGCATTCGCCATCCGCACCATCGAGCGCGCGGGGTCGTAAAATCCGGCAACCATGGTCACGAACATACCGTGCGAGTTGGTTTCGCAGAGTTCGTTGTTGATCACCATCA
>VGEM01000309.1 GCA_016869315.1 Alphaproteobacteria bacterium
TTCGCTTTGACCGCGAGCTTCTTGGACTCGATCTTGTCGCCCATGGCCGCTATGGCGTGGGCGTCGGGGCCAATAAAAGTGATTTTGGCCTTGGCCAGTGCGGCTTGAAAATCCTCATTCTCGGACAAGAAGCCATAGCCAGGATGTACGGCCTCGGCCTTGGTTTTCTTGCAGGCCTTCACGATGCGATCGATCTGAAGGTAACTCTTGGCCGACGGCGCCTCGCCAATATGCACGGCCTCGTCGGCCATCTGCACGTGAAGCGCGTCCTTGTCGGCGTCGGAGTAGACCGCGACGGTCTTGATCCCCATCTTTTTCGCGGTCTTGATGACGCGACAGGCGATTTCGCCGCGATTGGCGATCAGGATTTTCTTGAACATCGGCATAGGCACGATCTCTTACAACGGAATATTCGCGTGCTTCTTCCAAGGATTCTTGATGTCCTTGGTTTTGAGCATCGCAAGCGAACGGCAGATGCGGCCACGGGTGGTGTGCGGCAGGATCACGTCGTCAATGAAGCCCAAATTTGCCGCGCGGAACGGATTGGCGAAGCGCTCTTCGTACTCCTTGGTCCGCGCCGCGATCTTGGCCTTGTCGCCGATGTCCTGACGGAAAATGATTTCGACCGCACCCTTGGCGCCCATCACGGCGATTTCGGCGGTGGGCCAAGCAAAATTGACGTCGCCACGCACGTGCTTGGAACTCATCACGTCGTAGGCGCCGCCATAGGCCTTACGTGTGATCACCGTGACCTTCGGAACTGTTGCTTCGGCGTAGGCGAACAGCAGCTTGGCGCCATGCTTGATGATGCCGCCGTATTCTTGATCTGTTCCCGGCAGGAAGCCCGGCACATCGACAAAGGTGAGGATCGGTATATTGAAACAATCGCAAAACCGCACGAACCGCGCCGCTTTTCGCGACGAGCCGATGTCGAGACAGCCCGCCAGCACCATTGGTTGATTGGCGATAATGCCAACGGTCGAACCCTCCATGCGGGCGAAACCGCACAGGATGTTCTTGGCAAAATGTTCACCGATCTCGAAGAAGTCGCCTTCATCGACGATCTTGGTGATCAACTCCTTCATATCGTAGGGCTTGTTAGGGTTCTCCGGCACCAACGTATCGAGCGACAAGTCTTCGCGGTCGAGCGGGTCGACACAGGGAACCACCGGCGGTTTCTCGCGGTTCGACAAGGGCAGGAAATCCATCAGGCGCCGCAATTGCAGCAAAGCATCGACATCGTTCTCGAAGACGCCGTCGGCAACGCCGGACCGCGCGGCGTGGGTCATGGCGCCGCCCAACTGTTCGTGGGTGACGGTTTCGTGCGTCACCGTTTTCACGACGTCGGGTCCGGTGACGAACATGTAGCTCGAATCTTTCACCATGAAGATGAAGTCGGTGATGGCAGGCGAGTAAACCGCGCCACCGGCGCAGGGGCCCATCACCATTGAGATCTGCGGCACGACGCCGGAAGCCAGAACATTCTGAAGGAATACATCGGCATAGCCAGCCAGGGAGTTCACACCCTCTTGGATACGGGCACCGCCTGAATCGTTGAGCCCGATCACGGGCGCGCCAACCTGGACCGCCTTTTCCATGATCTTGAGGATCTTCTTGGCATGGGATTCCGACAGCGATCCGCCGAACACCGTGAAGTCCTGGCTGAATACGAACATGGGCCGGCCGTTGATAAGTCCGTAGCCGGTGACGACACCGTCACCTGGGACCTTCTGTTCAGCCATGCCGAAATCGCTGCAACGATGCTCGACGAACATGTCCCATTCTTCGAAAGATCCCTCGTCGAACAGGAGCTCGATCCGCTCACGCGCGGTCAATTTGCCCTTGGCGTGTTGCGCGTCGATGCGCTTTTCGCCGCCACCCAGGCGCGCCAGGCGCCGCTTTTCATCCAGCTGTGCAATAATCGCACTCATGCATGAATCCTATTGAATTGAGCTTCCGGGATGTCAGTTCAGAGCCCCGAGCCAGGGTCAGGTATCCCACCCAAAGGCCTGTTCCGCCACAAAAAAATCGCCCAATCCGGCGATCCCCGCGTATAAAGCGTTATGACCAAAAAGCCCCCCATCAATCAGTGGCTGAAGCTCGGACTCGAGCTCGGACCCCTTGTCGTATTCTTCGTCGCCAACGGTCGACTCGGAATTTTCCAGGCAACTGCCGCGTTCATGGTGGCGACGGCGATTGCGCTTGGGGTCTCTTACGCTTTGACCCGAACGCTGCCAGTGATGCCCATGGTTTCCGGCGTGGTCGTCCTGGTGTTTGGCGGCCTGACCCTCTATCTCGCCGATGAGACGTTCATCAAATTGAAGCCAACCATCGTCAACGCGATGTTCGCAATGATCATGGCAGGCGGCCTTGCATTCAAGAAACTGTTCATCAAGATCGTTCTCGAATCGGCCGTCCAATTGACCGACCGGGGCTGGCTGCTTCTCACGCGCGCCTGGATCGCTTTCTTCGTGTTCCTGGCGCTCCTGAATGAAGTGGTTTGGCGAAACTTCTCAACCGATGCCTGGGTTAGCTTCAAGGTGTTCGGGATCATGCCGATCACCCTTGTGTTCAGCTTTGCGCTTGTTCCGATCATGATGAAACATTCCGCCGAGCCATTGAAAGACGATGGCCGATAGGTTACAGGCCGTGACGTTTAGGGAGTTCCCGCCATGACCGATACGCCGACGTCGAAAAAGAAGCCGACCCGTAAGACCGGGTCGCTCCCGAACGCGAGCCGTGCAGCCGGCCAGAAAACCGTTAACAACGCCGGCGCCGCTGGCCGGCGGGTCGTCACCAGACCACCACCGCCGCGCGGCGGGCGCTGAATCGCTTACAGCGCCTTGAGAAAGACCTCGATTCCAGCGAGGTCGGCAGCGATGGCATCCCGCCTGGCTCGGGCGAGATTGTCTTCGCCCCACTTATCTCGCTGATAAAGCTCATCCAATAGCGCCGCTTCGAAAACACCCGCGGCCGTCGTAGCGCCGTCCGCCATTGTAATTGCGAGGGCGAGCGATCCTGTGATCCCAGCGACAGCCTGAGCCGCTGTGAAACGCCCAGCATCGAGTCCATCGACGACCTCCCGCAGTCGGGATTTCGTCGCTGGGAGCTGGGTAAACGGCAGCACGCCCTCGCCGACGTTGATGGAAAGTCCATATCGATCCCTGAGGCCATTCAGGACGGGCTGCCATGTCCGATCTTGCCGCGCCTTCAGATCGGCCGGATTGTCGGCTCGATAGCAAATCAGGTCCGCATCGGCATGGGCCAGGAGTTCATCGGTTATTGCCGCGCGGCCGTCAGCGACCTTGTCGATCCATGTCGCCAGAAGTCGCATGACATGCATGGAGCTCGGGTCGACCTCGGTCACCTGAGCATCCCACTCGGCGGCTACAGCATCAGCCATGGCGCGGGTCGGCGCGACCAAGGGCCGACGCAACGGCGTCGAAACCGGTTTGTCGTCCAGCAGCACGCGAAACGGCGGCCCGTCGACCGAAACCCGCTGGTAGAATCGCTTGGGCCTGGGTGGCGGCGGTTCGCGAACGGCGCGTGCCGCGGTCTTCGCCTCGGCGCTCAACCCTTCTTGGTGTGCCACGTCCGCGCCTCGGCGCAGGGGTCGCCGCTTTTGTCGACTTTCTCGACCGCGCTTTGGGCGAGCAAAGACCCACCTCCGGTCGCCAGCGCGGCGCCCAACGTGCCGAGCGCTTTGACCGCGCCCTTCGCATCGATGGCGACGCCCGGTTTCGACAGTGGTCCTGCCAACTTGATCGACTGCGTCAGGTTGCCGAGACCAACGGAAACCCCACTCGTTGCCTTGGGGCGAATAGAGAGATCGAGCATCTCCTGGCCCAGGTCGACCTCTCCGGTTGATACGACTTCCATCTTGTCCGTGACGAAAGCGATGCCCTTGTCGGTGTTCGCGATGCCATTGCTGATCTGGAAATTGACCATAGTACACTTCGCGACTGTGTAGGGATCCTTGTTGGCAAACGGGTTAATGGCGTTGAGAAGCTGCATCAGCGCGTCTGCGCCGACAAAATTGAGCGCCTCGTTTCGGCTTCGACTTTCGCCCATACCGCCGATTACAGAACCGTTCAGACTGGCCATGACGGCCCGAACCGAGTTGCCCGAACCACGAACATCGGCGGCAAGATCGATGTCGCCCTTACCGATCATGTCGCTGACGCCAAACTGAGTGAGCAGGTTTTCGGCGGTAAACCCCTTTGCCGTCACCTTGGCGCCGAGGGATTTCGACGCCTGATCGAGGCTGAGATCGGCATTCACCGTGCCTCCAACCAAGCTCGCCGCCAGACCGCTGGCGTCCAACTTGCCGCCCGCCAATTTGACCGGGACTTTGATCTCGCTCAGTTCGAGGCCGTTGGGAAGCTTCAGAGAACCGATCGAGAGATTGAGATCGGCATTTGCAGAACCGAGCAGATCCCACGGCAATGGGTCGGCCGGGAACAGTTTGCCGCCAGGCGCGGCTGCAGGCGCTCCCGTTGCCGCCGTATCGGCAGGCGCCAGCTTGGCGAGATCGAGGCTCGGTAACAGCACGCTGCCCTTGGGGGCCGGAGTCTTCTTCGACAAATCGACCGTCAGATCGGTATCAGCCGAAACACCACGAGCATTGATCGAAAGCTTGGCGGGAATCGGCTTCTTCATCCCGACCAGATCGGCGATCGGCGCGAGCATGCCTGAGGCCTTCACCG
>VGEM01000310.1 GCA_016869315.1 Alphaproteobacteria bacterium
TTGTAGTGGGGGATGAAACAGTCCTCGGTCCACTCCCAGATATTGCCGACCATGTCGAACAGTCCCCACGGATCGGCCGGGAAGCTGCCGACGGGCGCCGCGTAGACGTGGCCGTCACGGCATTCGAAGAAGCGGGTTGGTTCGCGCTCCACCGCCGTGTGAGTCTCCATCCGCGTCAAATCCGAAACGTTTGCGTAAGCGCAAATGCCGTCCTGCGTATCGCCCCAGGTCTCCATGGTACGCGTCCCGGCGCGGGCGGCGTACTCCCACTCGGCTTCCGACGGCACGCGATAGGGCTTGCCGGTTTTCTTGGCGAGCCAGGTCACGTAGGCGCGGGCATCGGCGATGGTCAAGCAACCGACCGGGAAGCGTCCGGTCTGTTCATAGCCGGGCTTCTGCCAGTTTGCCGCCGCGACGGGCCCCCATTTTGATGCCGCCGTATCCCAGGTGATGCAATTCTCAGTGGCGGGATGGCCGGTATCCTTGGTGAAGGCGGTGTATTCGTCGATCGTCACCTCGTACTTGCCGATGGCGAAGGGCTTCTTGAACGTGACCATGTGCGCGGGCCGCTCACGCGCGCCCTGCTCTTCGGGCAGGCCCGCTTTCTTGGTCTCTTCTTCGGTCGAGCCCATGACGAAACTGCCGGCCGGCAGCGCCACCATCTCGGGGCAGTCGGCGCAATCGCGGAACGTCGAAAACGGCTTCGGCGCGTCGGCGGCGAAGGCACTTGCTGCGACGAGGCTCGCGGCCAAGAGGCTCGGGACAATGACCAGTGTGCGCATATTATTTTCTCCTGTTGGCCGGAATGTCGAGTTTGGAGCGATTGATTTCCTTGCCGCCTTTGATGACCGCAGCAATCTTGCGGAAGTTCAAGACGTCGGCGGCGGGATCGGCGTCGAGCAGCAGCATGTCGGCCCACTTGCCGGTTTCGACCGAGCCGAAATACTTGTCGCGGCCGACATAGGCAGCGCCGTTGAGTGTCGCGATCCTGATGCAGTCAAACGCCGAAATGCCGGATTTGGCGAGCAGCTCCAGCTCCTGGTGCACGGCCGGCGGCTGAGTGCGATCGGTGCCGAGCGCGAGCACCGCGCCGGCATCGTGCAGGCGCTTGGTGTTGCGCATGGCGTGGGGCAGCATCAGCTTCATCATCGGCGACATGCCGTTGTCCTGATAACGCTGCCGCTCGGTCGTCTTGCCGCGCTCGACTTCGTCTGGTTCGATGGTGGCGCGATAGAGCGGATCGTCCCAGAAGGTGGGGTCGTCCTGAACGCGGGCGATGTTGCCGAGGTAGGACAGCGTCGTCGCGATCGGAATTTTCTTGGCCGCCGCAAGCTTGATGAACGAGTCGTTGGCGATGCTGCGCCAGACCGGATGCGCCAACGCGGACACGCCGGCGTTGATCACTACCTCGCCATCGGCTTCGGCGGCGATGTGCACGGTCGAGCGCGCGCCCTTGCTGGCGGCGTACTGAACGATTTGCGCAAACATATCGTTCGACAAGCCCGGCACCGCCGGCTGGGCGAGGATGCCCTGGCGATCCATGGCGATCTTGAGCATGTCGGGCTTGGCAACGAGGCGCTTGTCCAGTTCGGCCTTGGCCTGCTCCCAGTTCTCGACTTTCGATGCTGCCGGACCTGAGGCGTAGCCGTTCGGCACCGTGATAATCCCGCCGGCGCCAAAAATGCGCGGGCTGACGATGCGACCCTTCTGCTCATCCTCGCGCATGGCGAAGATGTAGTCGGGATTGTTCGAAGAATCGTAGATCGCCGTGACGCCGACATAGAGATATCCGTGCAGGTATTTCATGCCGACCGGCTTGTCGACGACGAGCCTTCGCTCGGACGGATTGTTGACGTTGCCGGTCTGGCCGCCGGGAAGGTGGATGTGGGCATCCATCAATCCGGGGATCAGGTACTTACCAGTTCCGTCAATCACCTTGCCGCGAGTCTTCGCATCGGTTCCGATTTCGGAAATGCGATCGCCCTTGACCACTACCGTGACGCCCGCCCGCGCCGGCGCGCCGGTGCCGTCGTAGAGCGTCACATTCTTGATGGTGAGATCGGCTTGGGCTGCGCCCGCCCAAAGTGCGGTAACAGCGGCCAACATTCTGAAACGCATCGGCTTACTCCCCGGATGAGACTTGAGATTAGCAGTGAGCTCGAAGGTACGAGGAGAGGCTTCCAGATCATGTCCATGCGACGGATAGACGGCAGGGGGACTAGGGCGCCTTATAAACCCCCGCCGCTTGCAGTTTCTTGATCTGTTGCACCACCAGCGCCGGCCCCTCGGCGCCTTTTTCCATCGGCGTGTCGAGGAAGCAATCGAGCGGGAAGCCGGGATAGTCGCGATAGGCTTTTGCGACCGCTTCGGGCCGGAACCGGGCTAGCGCGTTCTCGGCACGCGCGGCACGGGTCCTGCGCAACGCGCCGAGATCGATGCGGCCCACCAATGGAATGATCCCGGGGCCATCGGCATGGGCGGCGAGGCGGCCGTGGAAGTCGATCAAGCTTGAGTGGCCACGGTTCATGGCTGTAACGGGACGCGATGGATGAAACTGCTCGCTGCCGGCATTGGCGCAGGCGACGTAGGTGACGTTCTCCGCCGCGTGCGCGCGTTTCGCCGCCCACCAATAGGTTACGCGGTCGCTGTGAATCTCCGAGGTCGGATTGCAAATCACTTCGGCGCCCTTGAGCGCCATCACCCGCCACAACTCAGGCCAGTTGGAATCGAAGCAGATCGCGGTGCCAAGCCGTCCAATCTCGGTATCGACCACCGGGATCAGGGCTTCTTCGCCGTACTTCTGGACATATGACGAATAGACATTGCCGGGGGTCGTGACATTGAGAAGTCCCTGCAAGTCGGCGCACTGAATTTTCCGGTATTTGAGAATGATCTCACCCTTGGGCGAGATGATGAACGACGTGTTGAAATACCTTCGCGGCCAATCGGGGTCGAATTCCAGTACCGCGCCGCACAGGAAGACGTTGCACTCTTGTGCGAACCTGGCGAGCTGGTCGGTCTCGGGCCCCGGCACGCGGATGCCGGCTTTTTCCCAATAATCGAGCGTGCCGGGCGTCGAGCCTTGCAGGAAGAATTCAGGGAAGATGACCAGCCGCGTGGTCGGGCGCATGGCGAACATCCGCGCGAGGCCGAGGCAGGTATCGAGGTTCTCCTTGATCGTCGCATCGCGCGTCTCAAGGCCGGTGACGAATTTCTCATGCACCTGCATCATCAGGACGTCATAGACCGGGCCATCCTGCGATGCCGGTGCGTCGGCGCGGTTCCGGGCCGCGCGCTCATAGAATCCGGCGTATAGCTGGCTTCGCAGCTGGGCAGGGTAGTTGATCCAAGGCTCCGATCGGCGCTTGCGCAACGAGGCGAGGTCGATTGCGGCCGTCGCCGCTTCGCGCTGGGTGGTGATCAACGTCTCGCCGCCAAAATTGCGGATGTCGACCACGCCATCGGCGTCACCGCCAAGGCCCGCGCTCGCAAGGACGACGAAATTCTCCCAGCTCCGCGCGCCGCGCAGCAGACCGCGGGCCAACGCGCGATCGTCGGCGTATTCGGCGGTGGGATTGAGGACGATTTCGGCACCTCTGAAAATCGTGAGACGCACGTACTCAGCATAGGCCACGTCCTCGCCGGGCAGGCAGGCAAGCTCGCCATAAGGAGTCGAAAGGATCGAGACGTCGGCGGCGCCTTTTCCTTCGCTGACGCTGGACTGGCGCAAAGCGGCGTTGCCCTGAGGGTCGACGACAAACCCCGTCAGCATTCCGCCGATCCGGGCGGCGCATGCTATGTAGAGGCTGTTCGCCTTCGCCGAGGTGGCGACAACGCCGAGCGCGTCTTCGCCGGAAACATCGAACAGCGGCAACACCAGCACACGCAGCTGCGGTGCTCGCGCCTTCAGGCGCGCAATCGCGTGGTTACAGTTGACGAGCGACTCAAGCGGTAGGCAGCCGATGTGGTAGCGCATGAGAGCCTATTTCAAATCGCGCAAGAGCGGCAGCGAGTCCACTTTCGGCGCTGGACGGATCGCGGTGAGGAAAGCGTGAATGTCGGCGACCTGCTCGTCGGGGAGAATCGACGCCGGATAGGGCGGCATCACTTTGTCGCTGTTGCGAATGTATGTCATCAACGCGTCGAGCGGCATGGGCTCCGGGGCGAGGGCGAGGCCCGCCGATCCCCCCTGGCCTTCGTATCCATGACACTGATAGCAGCCGGTCTCGACATAGAGCTTGCGCCCATTGCTGACCGATGGCTTGCGATCGGCAGCGGTGGCCGAGGTTGCGAGAATGGTCGCGACAAGAATGTATTTCAACATGGCTGCACCTAGCGTGGCTGTGTCACGACATCGACCAGCGCGGGCTCGCCGCGCTTGACGACAGCCAGCGCGCGCTTCAAGGCGCCGGCGAGCTCGTTCGGTTTCTCGATCGGACCCTCCGCCCACATGCCCATGGAGCGCGCGAGCGTCGCGTAATCGATATGGGGATCGGAAATGCGATTCCCGATCCAGGCGCGATCGACTCCGCGCTGGCGGCGATTGCCCATGCGTTGCAGATGCATCAGTTCCTGATGGTAGGCGCGATTATTGTGCATCACCGTCAGCAGCGGAATCTTGTGGTGCACGCACGTCCACACCGCGCCCGGCACGTACATAAAGTCGCCATCACTCTGTAGGTTGACCG
>VGEM01000311.1 GCA_016869315.1 Alphaproteobacteria bacterium
GATCGGCGCGAGAACCATCGACGACCTCTGGAAGGCCATCGGCAGCATCTGCGATCTCTACTCGCCCGACGAATGCCACAACTACCTCATCGCTGCTGGATATGCGTCCGATTAATCGCTCGATGCTATAGTTATCAACCAATCGGCGAAAACAACTCCTGGAAGTAAACCCTGCTTTGCCATATACAACTAATACAATGCATCTAATTAATCGACGGCTGTTTGAAATTCGGGGATTAAGAGATGAGCGGTAAGGGAATCATGACGGCGGCCGCAGGGATCGTGTCCACTCTTGTTGCAGCGCACAAAGTAAGCGCCGAGGTCGCCAGCCTCGCCAACTGGCTCCCGCCGATTGCCGACGCCATGGCTGCCATTGCGGTGTGCGGACTGTGCCTGTGGGCACTCCGCCGTCCGCGCACGGACCCCTCACGCGCCTAAGACCCTCCCCACCCACCCTCGTCAGCGCGTGAATTAAGAGCCCCGCCTGCCCAACAGGCGGGGTTCGTTTTTTGCCGCGCCGTTGATCAGCTCGGTTTGACGCCGCGGTTCTGAATCACACGTTCGAAGAACGACGGGCCTTCGTCGAACTCGGGGCTCTTGTCGAACAACGGCGTGTGGGCGCGGGCGCGCTCCAAATAGTCGCGGTCGTGAAGTTCCGCATTGTCGAGCTTCACGCCATCGAAATGCCAGATCACGTGACCCGGCCGATCACCCATGTCGAGCCAACGCTCCCACGGCCGGATGTTCCAACCTGAAACGAAGCCGCGCGGCGTCTCGACCTTGGGGTCAAACACTTCTGAAGCGAATGCAAATTGCGTTGCGGCTTCCTTGGTCGGCTGCTGCAGGATCGGCGGAAAATTCGAATCACCCTGAATGCGGATGACATCGCCGTCGAGCTTCCACTTCGGTGCCGGCATTTCGTCCTTGTAGACGTCGGGGAACGCCTTTTTCATCGTGCCAAAATACTCACCCTTGGTGGTGTAATACTCGCCTTCCTTATGGCGGATAAAACTGACGCCCACTTTGTTCATGGCGCCGGTAAGCGGGTTCTTGAACTCGTCGATGAACTTTCCGGTCTCGAGGTCCTCGAAGAACGACAACGTCGAGGAATACCGAATGAATGTGTCGTCATCGACTTTCTTCCACCAGGCACTTTCACTGCCCCGCAATCCCACCAGCGGTCGCACCCCGGTCGGCTCAACCGCATAGACAATGATCCGCGTTTTCCAGGTGACGCGATTCTTGCCTGAGGTTCCGCCGATACGGACCATGGTGTTGAGAATGTCGCGTGGTGCGGTCGGTAAGGCGCGCGGGGTTTGCGCGGTGGCCGGAACGGCGGGCAAAGCGGCCAGCGCGCCGAACAGACCGATGTGACGGCGAGAAAGTGCATCGAAATCCATGGTGTTCTCCTTTGGGTTCACCTATTGGCTCATCGGGCGTCGCCCGAGAGTTCGACGAGGTCGTAGGTTTGCTTGAGTAAATCCCAGCGCAGCTTCACCGGCACACAATCTTCCGGCGTCGCCCAAATGTCGATTGGCGGATAGTCGCCGAACAGCGCCTGGAAGTGCTCGACATCGTAGGTGCCGGCGGGGACCGTGATCTGTTCACGTCCGACATAGCGCTTCCTGGCGCGCCCGGAGGTCGGCATCAGCAGTGGCCCCGAACCGCCGTTCGGCAGATGGGACGACGAGAAGGCAATGCCAGTCGCCGCTTCGATCGCGCCCGGCACGCGGGTCTTGAGTTGCGCCAGGCCCCAGGCATCGCCATGCACCGGGTGCGCACCAAACCGGCTGGTGCGCGCCGATGTTTCGATGCGCTGGCTGATCCGGCCTTCCATTGCGGTGAAGCCCTGGCATTCAGCGACTGTGGCGGTGAAGTAAAACCACGACGTGCCGACCAGTTTTTCCTCGATCGACAGGCGCACAAAGCCATCGATTGGATTCCAGTCTTTGTCGGCCGTCAGCACCGCGTCGCGCAGCAACCGTTCGTCGTCCATTTCGCAGGTGGCGCGCATCGTGCGGGTGCCGTCCGGCTGAATGGTGACATAGAACATTTCCCGGCCCATTTCGCCCCGGCCGTCAGTAAGATAGAGCACCTTGCCGCTGTAACTGCGATGTCTCACGGTTTCCCCCTGAAAGGCGCCGTCATGCTGTCACAGATTCTGTTTGGTCTCATCTTCGCCGTGGCCGGCGTTCGCGCCGAGGGCGGCGGGCCTGCCGTGGCGCAAGATTGCACCGATTGCCCGGATTTGGTGCTGGTGCCGGCGGGGTCGTTCCGCATGGGCGCGCCCGAGAGCGAAAGCCAGAATCGCAAGTTTGGCTGGGGCGGACCCGTGATCGACGTCAGGATCGCCGAGCCGTTCTACATGGCCCGTACCGAAACCACCCGGGTGCAGTGGGCCGCGTTTGCGCGTGCGACCGGTTACAAACAGAACGGCCGTTGCCGCTCAATCTGGGAGAAGCGCCTCGCCGATCCATTGGTGGTGAGCTGGCAGGACCCGATCTGGCCCGACGGATCGAAACAGAGCGACGACCATCCGGTGGTTTGTATCGGCTGGGAGGATGCAGCGGCTTACGCCGCGTGGCTGACCAGGCAAGCCGACGGCAAGCGCGTCTATTCGTTGCCGAGCGAGGCCGAGTACGAGTATGCGACCCGCGCCGGCACCAGCGGCGCGCGGCCGTGGCCCGGCCCGCCTGAAGACGCGTACAAGTACGCCAACGTCGGTGATCGCGCCTATAACGCCGTGGTCCCCGAGTATCCAGGTCTTGCCTGCGACGATCGCTTTGCGTTTACGTCGCCGGTCGCATCATTCCCCGAGAATGCCTTCGGACTTCACGACCTGATCGGCAATGCCTGGGAATGGGTGCTCGACTGCCGCGCCGAGGGCTTGACCGCCACGCCCCGCGACGGCGCCGCGTTGACCGGCGCGCCCGCCGACTGCAAACGCCGCGTCTTGCGAGGCGCCGGCTTTACCTCGGGAGACTGGTACGTGCGTGTGACCACGCGCGGCGGCGACCCGGTGCCGGGCAAACGTCTGGTCGTGCTTGGGTTCCGGGTGGTGGCGAAGACGGCGCGGTAGTGCGCGCGGCTTAAGTGTCAGACACGCAAGCGCTATTCGGTCTCGCATTTCAGAGATCGACCTTGCCCTTGCGTGTCTGACACTTAAGAGCACCGTCAGCGCCAAGACGTCACACCCTCTCCTTCGCCCTCGCGAAGTCCGCCGGCAGATGGAATCCGCCGAAATAGAAGTGCAGCCCGGCCCACAATCCGAAGAACGGCACCACGACCATCAGGCCATAGCGGAGCGATTCTTCGCCGGCCCAGGGGCGCACCAAGTCGCTGCCCCAGCCGACGATCTGCGGGCCGAGGCCGACGCCGACGATACCGGCGATGAACAGCGATATGGCGGGGAACGAGCTTCGCATACGCACACCGGCGAGGCCTTGGAGGATCGCGCCGTAGATCGGGAGATGCACCGGGCACAGGATCAGCGGAAAGCCGATCATGATCACCGCCAAGGTTTGATTATCGGTGATGTAGGCGATGGTGCCGAGGACCGCGCCGACCGGCGTGGTGATCGCCGGCACCCACGCCATCCAGCGTCTGTCGCCGGCGGAGACTTTGTCGGCGATCCATCCGCCAAACAGCGCGCCGCACATGCCGCCCAAGCCAATGGCCGGCGACAGCCATACGCCGATCTGCCCCGCCGTCATGCCGAACGAACGTGTGAGATATGACGGCGCCCAGATGGTAACGGCGGTGTAGACGAGACCAGTGAAGGTCGTACCAAGCACGCAATGGCGAAACGCCGGGATCGAGAATAGGGTTTTCACCACGTGCAGGAACGGCGGCGGCTTGCCGGGATCGACATAGCCATCGGCCGCGCCACGCGCGGATTCCTTGACGGTGAACCAGATCAGCACGGCGAGCAGAACCCCCGGCATGCCGAGCGCGAAGAACGCCCAGCGCCAACCCACGGTCTCGAGCAGCCATGCGCCACCAAGAAACGCGATCACGCCGCCCAAGGGCGTGCCGATGGCCATGATGCCGAACGCCGTAGTACGGCGGCCCGGCGGATAGATGTCGGACACCATCGAGTGTGCGCACGGTGCGTAGCCCGCCTCGCCGAAGCCGACGGTGAAGCGCGCGATCGCCATCTGGATGAAGTTGACAGTCGCGCCCGAGACGGCAGTGGCGAGGCTCCACAAGCCGAGACACACCGCAAGCACCTTGCGCCGCGAAACGTGGTCGGCAAGTCGGCCCATGGGAATGCCAATGGTCGAGTAAAACAATGCGAAGGCGAGCCCGGTAATGAAGCCCAGCTGACTGTCGGATAGTTCAAGATCGCGCTTGATCGCCGGCAGCAGAATGGCGGGCAGATTTCGATCCAGATGGTTGAGGATCGACGACAGCATCAGCAGCGTCAGCAAATAGCGCGGATACGTGGGCCCGGCGCCCGGCGGTAAGGTTAACGGCTGTTGCAAGTGGTTCCCCCCGACTCCAGGCGATGCAAGCAATAATTCCCAGCGCGCCCCGATCTCAACATGTCATGCCGGGCTTGCCCCGGCATCCATTTTTCAACGCTCTCGCCGCGTGTTGATCCATGGACCCCGGGTCAAGCTCCATAGGCGCTAAGTTAAGGATTCACATGTTCGAAGGAATGTGATTCATCATATGGATGAAACACA
>VGEM01000312.1 GCA_016869315.1 Alphaproteobacteria bacterium
GCCACAAAAAGTCGAGCGGCGATCCGGAGTCGGCGCGGCCCTCATTCGGTTTGCCGCCCGGCAAGATGCGCTCGGTGTCGACCGCCGCCGCGTTGCTAATCACGCTGGCGTTTGCCTTTCCGTATGTCTTCCGGAAACAAGACCCCGTTATCAACGGCGAACGTGTGACGGAATGCGATCGCTTGGCCGCACATCCCTCGGATTCGCAAAAACTGTCGCCGGGTATCCCGCAGGAGCAGGTCGACATCCCCCGCGCCCGCGCGGCATGTCTGCGCGCCGTCGGCGAACGGCCTGACAATGGACGCCTGCTGTATCAGCTTGGCCGGACTTTTTTCTATGACCGGCAGCTGGAAGCCGGAATCAATTATTTCGAGAAGTCGGCGGCGACAGGTTATCCGCAGGGGCAGTTCGTCCTCGGCCTGATCCTCACCCAAGGCAATGGAACCGAACCGGATGAATGCCGGGCCGGAGAGTTATGGTTGGCGGCGGCACGGCAGAGGCATCTGTATTCGAAGGTCTACTTCACCCAGAACTGGCTCGATCGTCTTTTTGCCGACTGCAGGCTGGAAACCACCGAGCAGGAAATCGACGGCTTCGTCAGCAGCGCCGAGGAATTGGCCGATACGGCGACACAGAAAGACGATGTGGCGCAGATGAAGAAAAATTGGACGACGCGAAAGAAGTAGCCGGCGATTGTATTTTTCGATTTCTGCCTGATTCTCAACTCGCCATTTTTCGAACGCGGCCTACCGTGCTTCAGCTTGGACCGCGGCTTCCGACACTTCGGAGACATTGATTTGCGGCGCCTTCGCTTGCGCGACGTCGTCTGGCGCCATCGACACGTTAACCGCCTTTCGGCGATGCTTCTTCAGATTGCGCTGCTTGTTCATATGCACCTCGGTTTGCCGCGACTTCATGCGCAATTTCCATGCGGATCATGATTCAACCGCCCCCACCACGCACACCATGATCAGGCATGGTCCCGCGCCGCGATTCTCCCAGGCGTGCATATTGCCGGTCTGCACGACGACGTCGCCCGGCGATAGCGCCACATCGCCGGTTTCGAGGCCGAGAGTGAGCGTTCCCTTGAGTACGGCGATGTAATCGACCGAGAGACTCTTGTGCAGCGGAGTCTTCACGCCCGATGGAAGCTCGGCGGTGTAAAACCGCGTGCCTTCAAATTGGCCTGGCAGACGCGGCAGACCCGGCGCGGTAACGTCGGTCTTGGCCGGGATATCGGCCGGCACCTTGTCGGTCTGCCACAGGCGCACCATGCGGCAGCCGGCCAGGATCAGCACATCGTTCGGCTCGCCGTCAGCCATCACGTAGGATTTGCCGTCGGGATTAACCGACGTGAGCACACGGCGGATTCTTTCTTTGAATGGCGGCTTGATATCGCTCATGGCCCCCTCCTCTTTCGGTGACAAGAGGATAGAGTACGGCACTCGACGGGATTGTTGCCATGGTCGTGACGCTTGGACCTTACGATTCGCTCCGCGATTATATCGCCGCCCTCGACGCGTCGGGGCGCCTGTTACGCATCCCCGACATGGACCAGGATAAGTTCGAGGCGACCGCGTTTGCCTACCGACAAGCCGATCGCCTCGATTCCGAGTCGACGCGGGCATTTTTGATCGAGCAGGTGAAGATCGACGGCAATGTCGTTGCCGGACCTGTGGTGGCCAACCTCTATGGCCGCTGGCAAGACGAGGCGCTTGCGTTCGGGATCGATCCCGCGGGCGACAGCCTGAAAGCGCTCTATCGCCGTGTCCTCGGCGAGCTGCAGAAGCGGATGTCGGCGCCGGGCCAGTGGAACCGCATCGCGCCGGTCACGGTCGATGCCGCGGTCGCGCCGTGCAAGCAAGTTCGCCTGACCGGCGCGGCGATCAATCTTTTGGCCTTTCCGTGGCTGAAGAATTTCCCGACCGACGGCGGGCGCTATATCAACATGGCCTCCGTCATCCTTCAGCATCCCGAGCACGGCCGCAATGTCGGCACGTATCGGTGTCAGGTGAAGTCGGCGACCAGAATCGGGGTCAATCCGGAACCGGGCCAGCATGGCTGGCGGATGCTGACGGACCTGAAACGCAAGGGCGTGAAGGAAGTTCCGTGCGCGGTCGCGCTCGCGCCTGACCCGATCACCTTCGCCGTGTCGTCGAACAAGATGGCCGGATTCGGCCAGGACGAGTTGTTCATCGCTGGCGGTCTCCGCGGCAAACCGGTCGAGATCGTCACGTGCGAAACCAGCGACGTCATGGTTCCGGCCCATGCCGAAATGATCGTCGAGGGTGTCATTCCGCTTGATGCCATGGAGCCCGAAGGCCCCTACGGCGAAATGTACGGCTACCAGGGGCCGCGCAAGGAGCAGAATTTCTTCATGAACGTGACGACCGTGACGCATCGGCAGAATCCGGTGTTTCCGAATTCGTTCACCGGCATCACCCACGACATGCCGCGCGCACCGCAGACGGCGGCTCAGTTCTACAAATACAAAGCGATCATGCCGAACATCACCTCGCTCTATATTCCGCGCGGAGCGAATGGCATCGTGGCGTTGACCATCGACAAGCGCATGGCGGGCGAAGGCATGGCGGCGGGTCAGGCGGTCGCGACCGATCTCGGTAAAGTGGTCGTGGTGTTCGACAGCGATATCGACGTCCTCAATCCGGGCAAGATCCTTCATGCCATCGGTGCGCGCTGGCAGCCGCATCCTGCCAGCACGATCATTCCGCAGACGCTGGCAATGGCGCCCGACCCGAGCCAGCGCAATCGCGGCATGTCGAGCAAGATCATCATCGACGCCACCCGTCAGTGGCCCGAAGAAGGCGGCCCGCCGTCGTGGCCGCCGTTGTCGCGCGATCAGCTTGAGAAGGAATGTCCCGAGGCGTTCCAACTGGTCGACGGCAAGTGGGACAGTTACTGGCGCTGAGCCTTCAACCAGCGCAATCCCAAAATGGCCCCGTACACGGCAAGAACCGCTACGGCCTGATAAAGCGGAAAAATAGCGAAAACCAATCCGACCTGCGCATCGAGCGTGTCGGCAAAAACGAACGCTTCAAGATAAATCCAGATGACGGGCGCCGCGACAATGGGGATCGCGGCCACCAACCACCATCCTTCGGCACCCTCGCAGTCGCCGGCAAGCTTGCCGGCCATGACGTAGGGCGCGATGGCCCATGCCGCGACAAACGGAAACAGGAACAACATCACGATCAGATCGAGTGGCTGCGCGCTGTTCCACGGAACGGCCGCGAACAACATGATGACCAGGGTCGGCATTGCCGCGAGCGCGATCAGAGCGCGCGCGGCACTCATCAATGACATGCGCAGCGCTCAGATTTCCTGCATGACCTCTTGAACCGCGCGCTCGCCCGATTCCATGGCGCCTTCCATGCCGCGGTTGGAAAGCCCGGTATGTTCGCCGCAGAAGTGGATTCTGCCGTGAGGCTGACCAACCGCTTTCAGGTACGCTTTCACCTGGCCGGGCCCCCAAATGGCATAGTCGCCACCGGCGAACGGATCGCGCACCCACGACTTGATGGCCGCGGCTTCGAGTTTGCCCTTGGCCGCCGGCCGGATACGACCGATCTCGTCGAGCACCAATTTCTTCGCGTCCGCGGGATCGAGCTGATCAAGGCGGGTCGCGTTGAAGCCTCGGCACCAGGCCGTCAGCGAGGTAATGACGTTTTCATCTTCGTCAAAGCGATTGATCATGACGTTGCCGGCGGCGGTATCCGTCCACATCGCGGCAGAGCGGCCATCCTCCTCCCAGAATTTCGACTTCGGTACGATATGCACCTGGGTCATCGGGAAGTACGGCACTATGCGCACAGCCGCGGCATGGGCCGACGGCAACACCGGATCGAAGCGAATGAAGCGCATCACCGGCAGCGGTGTCGAGCAGATGATCCGCTTCGCCTTGTAGACGGTGCCATCGGTGCAAACGGCCTCGGCGCCGCTGCCGTCGTAGCGCACTCCGGCGACCTGCTTCTTGAAGTGGATGTCGCGCGTCAGCTTTGCCGCCATGGCGTCGGTCAAGAGCGAGTTGCCGCCGATCACCGCATATAGGCTGCGGTCGCCCATGCTGATGAATTGGAACCAGATTGCCTGGAAGTACATCATCAGCAGCGACACATCGTGCGCCGAGGTGCCGTACCAGATATTGGTATGGAAGAAGAGGTCGATCTGCTCGTCGGTGAATCCCTTCTCCTTGAACAGCTGATACACGGGAACGTCGTACTTGAACGACGCCTCTTCGTACCAATCGTCCGGATTCTTCAGCGGCTGAGTGTCGTGATAGATCGTGTCGCCAACGCCGACCGGCAACATCTTCTTGTACTTCTCGGGAAGAATGTTGAGCGGCGACTTCTCCCAATCCTTGGCGGCGACGTACTGATCCTTGATGTAAAGTCCCGGAACGTTGAGCCGACCGCGCGGCGAATAGTCGCGGAGCTTGAGGCCGAGCTGCTCGCACATGCCGATACAACGGCCGTACCCGGCGCTGAACGTATTGCCGCCCGCTTCGGGCTGGCCAGGCAGATCCTTCAACGTGTGAACGCGCCCGCCGACACGATCCCGGCCCTCGATCACCTGCACGTTGACGCCAAGGTCCTGCAGATCCAGCGCGGCCTTGAGGCCGGACAGACCGGCGCCGATGACCAGCACATCGGCTTCGGTCGCGGCATG
>VGEM01000313.1 GCA_016869315.1 Alphaproteobacteria bacterium
GATCGTGCGTTTCGCGCAGAACCCCGGCAACGCCCGCAATGCGCTCGAACTTCAGCTGCCGCGCGGCCGCGAGTTCGGCCTGACGGCGCAGTACAACTTCTGACGCCGGCGCGAAATCCGTCGCACGTTGCGCGACGGAGGGACCGCGCGGCTCAGAACTCGGCTTTCAGGCCGATCTGCGGAAAGACGCTGAAGTCGCCGAAGACGTTGATGCCGCGGCGCTCGTCGAACTCGAGCGAGTCGATGTTGCGACGGCCATAGGCGTTGATCACGTCGAGAAAGGCGATCAGGCTCGTGCCGCCGATGCGGCGGCGGTAATCGACGCGTACATTCAGGGCGTGAAAATCCCGAAGCCGCCTGCTGTTGTTCGCGACGATTTCCTTCGAGAAGCGCACGAAGGTCGGGTCATTGAAAATATTGCGGTTGATGATGAAATCGTCGGTCGGCCGGCCGCTCGCGTATTTCCACTTGGCGGCGAACGCCCAACGATCGTTCGGCTGCCACGACCCCGCGATCGTCACCACATGCGGGCGGTTGAAGTCGGTGGGGTAACGGCCCTCGCCGCGGCGGTCGTCGCGGCGTGCGCGCGAAAAGGAATACGCCAGCGACGCCGACCAGTCGCCTGAAAGACGCCGCTGCAATCCGAGATCGATGCCTCTTGCCGTGCCGACGCCCGTGCTGGCGGCGAGCCCCGACGTCTTGTCGCCGGCGACAACCAGATGATCGAGGTCCTGATAGTAGGCTTCGGCGGATGCCTTGGTATCGGCATTGAAGAAGTGCTCCACACCCAGACTGAGCTGGGTCGAACGCTCGTTCTGCAGCCGATTGTTGGTTTGGTCGGCGGAGACGTCGAGGAAGCGCGGCGTCTGATAGAACACGCCGCCGGTGAGCGCAAATCGCGTTGCGTCGGTCGCGAACCAGTCGATGGCGAGGCGCGGCGACCACAACGACTGCCGCGCGATGCCGTCGCGATCGAAGCGCGCGCCCGGGCGCAGCGTGACGCGGCCGAGTTCGAAGGCGTGCTCGACGTAAAGCGCGCCGCGCGTCACGGTGTCGTCAAGATCGGCGTTGACGCGGGCCTGCGTCAGCACCACGAATTTCTGCGCTGGATTGGGCCGAAAATCGTCGCGATCGTAGACATAGCGGACCCAATCGCCGGCAAGACGCGTCGCGAAATCGAGCGACACGCGTTCGACCCTGGCCCCGAGCGCCAGCACACCGAGGCCGGTGGGCGCGCTGTAGTCGGCGCGCCAGCCGAGTTCGCGCTCGTCTTCGTCGATGGTCAAGATATCGGGCCGGACGCGGAAGCCGCCGCCGATCGCGGGCTGATCGGGATAGGCTTCGCCTTGGCGGCTGCGCTTGTCGCTGCGCCGCAGGTAGACCGCGTTTGTCAGCCGCCCGTCGCGGCCCACCAGCCAGCGCCAGGTCAGCGCCGCGAGCGCGCTTTCTTGCCGCGTGTTGAGCAGGGCGACGTCCTCGAAATCCGCCGAGGCGCGAACGTTGTCGAGATCGCGCTCGAAGCGCTCGGGCGAGAACAGCGCCAGGAACGAGATGCGGTGTTCGTCCGACACATCGGTCACGGATTTGAACAGCAGATCGGCCAGCTCGGGATCGCCAAGGTCGTCCTGGCCAATCAGGTCTAAGGTGGTGCCGAAATCGAAAGCGCGCGCCGAAAGAACCACCGACGTATTGGCGGCAATGTAACTTGGACCGTCGTAGGTCAGCTCGGCGCCGCCGATGTCGATCCGCGCGCCCACTGACGGCGTGTCGGGGTTGCCTTCGGCGATATTGAGCGCCAGCAGCGATCCGTTGCGTCCGCCCTGGGCGGCCGACCAGCCGCCCGCCTGGAACTCGGCGCTGCCAATCAGGTTCTGAGCGAAGATCGCAAAACGCCCGCCGCCGCCGATGTCTTCTTCCTCGCCGAGCGAACGATCGAAATGCACGACCTTGTCGAAGGGGATGCCGTCGACCAGGATCAGGTTATCGCGCGGACCGCGGCCGCGAACGGTAAAGTTGGAAAACTCCCCGGTACTGGCAACGCCCGGCAGTACGTCGAGGCCACGGAACACGTCGCCTGCGGTACCGGCGCCGCGGCGTATTTCCTCGCGCGTCAACCGGTTGGCGGTGACCGACGCCGCCTGCGGCCGCCCCACCGCCTTGGCCGAGACGACGATTTCCTCGACCATCGCCGGCCGGCGTACCAGCTCCACGTCGAGCCGCGTGACCTGGCCGGCAACCGTGCGCACCTCGGCCTCGCGCGCGTCGATGTAGCCGTCGCGTCGCACCGTTATTGCCGTCAGGCCCTCGGGCACGTCTCCGACGGTATAGGCGCCGTCGTCGCCGCTGACCGCGCTGCCAACCGCGCGCTCGCCGTCGCGGAGTTCGATCACCGCCCCGGCGACGCCGCGGCCGGTAACCGCATCGACGACGGTGCCGCGCACCGAGGCCGTCTCGGCATGAACGGGCGGCGCGACGACGGCGATAAGCACTGAGAGCACGGCGATGCGCGCAAAACGCGCCTTGATCAACTGGATGCCATGGCCGATATTCGGACAGTGAGACTGCGGCCTTGAACAATTGTCAGACATAGGAGATTCGATAATGTCCATATTGACCTCGAAGAATGTCGGAACGATCGACCGGGTATTGCGGTTCGTTCTCGGCGTCGGCGTCATGGGATTCACGTTCATGACCCCCAATCCAGGCGAATGGATCGCCGACGCGATTGACCTCATGCTCGGTGTTTTTGGCTTTTCGCTCGTCCTCTCCGCCATTCTGGCACATTGCTATGTGTACCAAATGTTCGGGATCAGTACCTGCGTGAGCGAGTGAACCATGACGTCGGCATGGCAACCGACCACAGGTTGGCCGTTGGCCGCGTTTGTCAGTCGGCCGTGACAGCCACGGCCACTTCGTTGCGGCGCGCCGCCGGCAGCGTCCAGGGCGGATCGTAGAAATACGCAACCGGTTCGCCCCGGGGGCGCCAGCCGGTCGCCTGAAGTTCAAGCAGTAGTTCGCGCGACCGCTCGGCCACGGCCGCGTCGCTGCGCGACCCTGAAAAGCGCAGCACGGCCATGATCTCGGCATCGAGTTCGATCAGCGTGACGCCGCGGTCGTTCGGCACTGGCGCGGAGGCCAGGGTGTACCCGTCGGGCAGAAAAAACCGCATCCGGTACGTATCGCCGGCGATGGCCGATTCAACCGGCGCGGTCATGGCAATCTGGCGCGACGGCCGCGACGCCTCGACCGGCGACGTCATGGCGATGCTGTCGCGCGAGCGATTGCCGCCGAAAATGTACCCTGCCAGACGCTGGAAGGCGCGGCCTTCACTGCTGCCCATCTGCTGTTCCGGGATCGCAACCTCGGCCGCCAGGCGCGGCGCATAGCGCCGTATTTCGACGCCCGCGCCGACCCGGCTCAGAACGTCGTAGGACGGTTGCGGCGTTCCGGCGCGAACGCCCACCACCGAGCAACCGGCTGAAACGAGCGCACCAACGGCAATTGCGGCATGTCGCAGCATTTTTGTTGAACCCTTCATACGTGCCATTCTAGTACGTGGCGGATCGGGCGATGGATCAGCTGGCAAGCCGGCGGCGCTGCGGATCGATCGAGGCGGCCGGCTACGACTTGTCCAGTGCGCCGATCCAGACGTGATCACGCGTTTCGCTCTCGACCGCCAGCTCCCGCAGGCGATCGATCATCGCCTCGTTCAGGTGCGTGCCGCGCCGGAGCAGGACTTGATCTTCGTCCGCCGCTCCGCCCGTTATCGGCGGTCGGCGATCCCCATCGGCATGGCGTGGGTAAAGGCACCGTAACTCGCGACGTCGTGGCAACCGCTATTTGGCCCGCCTTCGAGGATGGGGACTCAGCGTGATGACGCAGCAGCAGCGGTTCCCGTCGCCGCCTTCTTCTCCGTCATCAGCGACACCAGCATCATGACGATGAACGCCGCCGGCATCGAGATGATCGCCGGCTGGTCGGTCGGGAACAGCGGCCTGGCGTTGCCGAGGATCTGCACCCAGATCGCCGGGCCCATGATGATGATGCCGACCGAGAGGATCAGTCCCACGTATCCGCCCGCGACCGCGCCCAGGGTGGTGAGGCGTTTCCAGTAGATCGACAAGAGCAGCACCGGAAAGCACGCGCTGGCGGCGATCGAAAAGACCATTCCCGTGATGTAGATGATGTTCTGACCCTTGAAGGCGATGGCCAGCAGCACGCCGGCGCCGCCGATCATGATCGACGAGACGCGGAACACCAGCTTCTCGGCGGCATCGTTGGCTTTCCCCTTGGCGATGACACTGGAATAGATGTCGTGCGACACCGCGGCCGACGCCGCGATGGTGAGGCCCGCAACCACCGCGAGGATGGTCGCGAACACCACCGCCGCCATGAAGCCGAACATCGCGCCGCCGCCCAAGTATGACGCCAGGTGCAGGATCGCCATGTTGCTGCCGCCGCGGAGCCCGCCGTTCTGCGCGATGTAGTCGGGGTTGCCGGTGATCCAGGCGACGCTGGCGACGCCCAGCACCATCACGATCAACAGATGCACATAGAACATGCCGGTGAGCGCGAAGGCCATCGAGCGGCGCGCGACCGTCGGGCTCGGCACCGTGAAGAAGCGCATCAGCACGTGCGGCATGCCGATGATGCCGAAGCCGATCGCCATGCCGACCGA
>VGEM01000314.1 GCA_016869315.1 Alphaproteobacteria bacterium
ACCCAGCCCAAAAAAAACACCGCGTGGCGACACCTTCGCGATCGAAAGTCGACTGAATTAGATCGAGTTGGTGCCGTCCGGTCCATAGAAAGATTGTCTTTGGATGTGATTTGAGCAGCCGTACGACAACATCGAGATACGGGCGGCTGGAAATCTTCTCTTCACGACCTATGCAGCCGAGGACGACCTGATCGCGACCATATGCGTCGCGAATTGTTTGAGCACGCTGTTTCAGCCTGGGATCCACCAGATCGGAATAGTGAGTCCGGGCCGATCTCCAGATTCGCCCATCGTGTACCTGCGATTCTTCGCCTATCGCACCGCCACAAAGATACGCATCCGCTTCAGGCGTGATGAAATCGCGATATTTCATCGCCATGAAAATTTACGCTGGCGCCAACGGAAGCGCAAACGCATAGGCGCAGTTTTCGGAAGCCGTAATCCATGTCACGGCATCAAAATCGCCTTGCTCCAAAAACGACCGAAGTTCAAGGTATCGGTGTTCCGCATCGCGCTCAAAGTCTGACTGCGGAGCCACAACATGCACCGGCACGCCGGCCCGATGGCATCGATTGACGAATTCG
Organism: Alphaproteobacteria bacterium; assembly: GCA_016869315.1. GTDB lineage: Bacteria > Pseudomonadota > Alphaproteobacteria > Rhodospirillales > Rhodospirillaceae > VGEM01. The sequence continues at coordinate 585 of VGEM01000314.1, forward strand.
GGTTCCGCGCCATTCATCGCGACAAGAGTTACGTCAATTCGGCGCAACGGGCGTGCGTGCAGGCACTCGACGATGTCGAGCGCCGCGCGGGCGTGAGCCAGCTCACCAAGGTGGAAGGCGACGAAACCCACGCGATAGCGCTGCTTTTGCGAAAGGCGTCGTATTGCCGGCAGAGTCGCGCCGCGTGTGCGGCCGGCCGCAGCGAACATGTGAGCAAGCCGGACGGTCGCGTTACGATGGCGATCTGCAATCTCGAGGGTCTTGACATAATACTGAAAGAGGTCGAGCTCGAGTGCGAGGGCCGTATCGACTCGTCCCTCACGGAGCAATGCTTCCAACATTGGTAAAGCGCACTGGTCGAAGATCGCATCTTGCCAGGCCGAGTCCCGGGCGTCCGCCAATCCGAGAAAAGTCAAAATTCGCAGTAGGGAGCGGGCCCGATGAGACGGCTCCCGTCCTTGTTCGAGCGCGATTGAAACGAGCCGCGGGGCTACCACGTCACGCTGCTTTGACCAGGCTCCGGTTCTGGCCATGCCAAATCCCGCCATGACCACGGTCGGATCCTTGAGCAGTGCAAAGTTGTTGTCGCCAATCGCCGCGATTACCTTCTCGAAGGAATCTTTGACCGTGAGACCTGCCGAGAGAGAAAGCGCCGCAACGAAACCTGTCGACGCCAAGTCGACGCGGCCCCGATATTCGAGCGACACAGCTGAAAATAATTCGACAAAAGAAACGTTCGGTGCCAGCGCCTTCATCACGGCGGCGATCCTCTCGCATTCTGCGAAATCGCCTTTGCGATAGTGCGCAAGGCCACTTGCAATAAGTGCGAGCAATCGATCCTGTCCGTCGAGTCCGGGTGTGTTCGCCGATGCCAGGCAAGCGTCAAGGTCGCCGCGTACCAAGGCGTCGATAGCCTCGGCGACAGCGAGCGCGATGTGCGGCCCCACAACGAATGTTATGGGCGGTAAACGATCGGGGTCGGATTCGAAGACGGTCTTGGTTGACGCTTTCACAGGTCATTCTCTATGGGGAACGGATTCGCCGTTTCAGTTCGATGAATTCGTCGGCCCAACCTGCCGGCGTCCACGGAAAACCAACCATCGCGAGCGCTCGTCGCGGGTTTAATCGACTTTCAGGTCGTGATTGACGTTTTCGGTCATCGCGGCCACCGCATCGGTCAATATTTCGGATGATGATTATCGGGCCGTGACGGGACCAAGTCCATCGGCATAAAACGCCACTTCAATGCCCTGATTTTCCGGCGGCCTTGGACTCGATGACATCGACAATATGGTCTTGGTAAGTCTTGCCGCAGAGATCGGTCCGCATGACAAATGACTCGGCAAAACGTCTGTGTGCCGCACCCACCGTTTGTCGGCGCTCATGGCTACAAGTGAGCTCGCCAGCCATTTGCTGAAATTGCCCGGTGCTTTTGGCGAACGGCCAGTTGGTCTTCTCGCTGTCGGGCATCAGGATATCAACGAGCTCTCGTACGAGCACTGGGTCGTCTACTTCTCCCTCCAGAATAGGCTGAGTAAGTGCCGGGACTCCGGTCTCGCGCGACTCAGGGCTATCGAAAAGAACGACGGGGACGCCTGCGGCCATGGCCTGCAACGCCGTGACGCCACAGGGAAATGGGAACGAATCCAGAAAGAGATCAAGAACGTTGGCGTACAACTTGGTATTCACCCATCCAATGAACTTGGCTTGGTCTGCGACCCCGGCGTCTCGAAATGCGCTGGTGACCGCCTCAGGCGCCGTTCGCCCAGTCCACAAAAAGATTGCGCTTGGATGCTCTCGGAGGATCGCAGCAATGGTCGCCAAGTAGGGCGGGTTGCAGATTTTCTCCTCGCGTCCAAGACACCCGAGGATCACGCGGTCGGGTCCCATCGTGGCGCGAATTTTCGCGGCGTGTTCGGCGAGAGCGGGGTCGTGCAAGTCCTTGTAGGCAGTGGTTGCCACGCGCCAACGGTGGCCTTCGATCACCCGGTGCTTCTGCCCAACCGATCCCCCGCACAGCAATGCGTCGGTCTTCGGCGGAATGAAGCCATGATACTTCATCGAGAAATAGATCTGGACAGGCGCCAATTGCAGCGCAAATGCGTACGCACAATATGGCGGTGAAGACAACCAGACTACCGCGTCGAAATTCTCCATGCGCAGGTATGTCGCCACTTTTTCCGGCAGTCCAAGGTTGGCGTATGTGGGCGCTACAAGTGCTGCGCTGGTGAGGAATGGAATGCCGATCGCCCCGCAGCGGCGCTGGACCGCCGGGTCTATGCCCTTGATCCCAACGAGAACGATGTCCATTCGCCGGTCTGGAAGGCTTTGAATCGCAACAGCAATATCGATCGCGACCTGAATATTGGCGAGATCGGGAAGCGCCGGCGCGATGAAGGCGATGCGATACCGATCGCGGCGCACCGAGTCCATGAGCGGGGTTGAAACGGTGGCTCGGGACGCGACACCGGCAGAGCCGAACATCGGCCCGAGGATTTCGTAGCACGTGCGGAAGTGTGTGGCCGTTTCGCGAGTAGAGACGTACCTTCGGTAGATTTTCGGCTCAAGCCTGACCGCGATATTGCCGAGGCCGACGTCAATGAGCCGACGCAGAAGCGGAACAACAGCGCGGGTGAAGACGGCGTCTTGCCACGCGGGCTGGCTTGTTTCACCGAGGCCCATGAAGAGAAGCGCGTTGATGATCGAATCAAGCTGCGCCGGCCGTTTGACCGCCAAGGTCGCGCTGGTCTCATCCAAAGCCGCGAGCAATGTTGGATCGTCAGTGTCGAACGCATGAAGGCGCCAAAGCGCCTGCCCGATGGCTGGAAAGAGTGGGTCGCGCAATATTGTGTCGGATGCTGCCGCAATGGCCCGCAAAATCGATGCCTCATCAGCGTCGGTGAGGCCCAGCCGGTGTTTCAAATGGTCGCGGAGCACGTCAAGCGACAGCCAGGGCCGGTCCGCGCGCTCCAACGCCATCGCCTTGAGCAGGACAAGGATCGGGCGCGACAGAGGCGTCGCCATCAATTGATCCGCCGCCGCGGCTGCCTCTAAAAAACGGCCCGCGACGAATAGCGACATGGCTCTGACAAGCGCGGCAAACAAAGTCGGGCGCGATGACCCTTCCAGCGCGGCCAGCGCGGAAACGCCATCGCCGGACTGCAAGCTAGTAGCGGCTTGGAGCACAGAAACCGTTTCATCAGGTCCCGCTTCAATCGCGAACGTGGGTAAGCGGCCTCGGTCAAGCGCAAACTTAAACTTGCGCGGCGTCATATGGCGATGACCTCACAACGAAAAGGCTGCATCGTCGGGGGGGCAGGTCGCGCCACGATTATGACCGGCTACTCATTGGCGATCGCTCATTGAAGAAAGCGCATGGCCGACCACTGACGGCGAGTTCGATTAGTTCGTAGACCCGGTCCGCCGGTGTCCACAGAAATTTCACCATGATCGCATCGGGACCCGTAACATAGATATCGACAGCATCGTCAATCTTGAAATGTTCCGTTTCAAAAGTCCCTGCGGCAGTGGTCATTCTCTCATTGCCTAGGAATCGAAGTTTTTGAGTGTAAAGCCGTCCCAGCAACGCCTGCGGCCCCGCTGCGCCGCCGTCCATGTCATAGACGGTGATGGTCTGCTCGCCGCCTTTGGCTTTGTCGTAATAGGCCATGTGCCAGGCGTCGGTGGCCAGAGGATGGGGAATGAACGAAAAATTCTCCGGTACTTTAACCTCGTGAGTCAAAACGCCGTTCGGCGTGTTGGCCACGGCAGACAATTTGTCGCCATGCACCGAGAACAATCCCGAGCCGCGCCATTGTCCCCCAACCCAGTATAGCAAGTAGGCCTCAATGGGTCGAAATCCGGCGTCGACGCGATAAACAACATGCCGTTGGACACCGGGACTTCCGTATTGACTCATCGCCTGCATAGTGCGCGAGCCGTCGGGATGGACGGATAACGACCAATTCTCCTCGCCGAGCGACGCGCCGGTACTCAAGACCTTGTAGCCAATGACGCCTTTGGCGCTGCGCACCACGTTGGCATTCTTCATGCTTGGATCGGGGTGGGGCTCGGTCTGGGCCAGCGCGATCGA
>VGEM01000315.1 GCA_016869315.1 Alphaproteobacteria bacterium
TTGACTTCGCGTCACGTCGATGGCGCGCGGCAACCAGTCTGGCTTGCGGGCCAGAAACGACTCGTCGACATAGAACTCCGGAAACAACATGCGCCGTCCGGTCATGAACGCAATGCCCGGGCAGTAGGGCAGGCACACGATCGCATCGCCATCTCTTGAATTTGCGGCGATGATGTCGCGTATCGTCGAGAGCAGCGCAGCCTCGTCGGACCCGATCAAAACATCGACACCGTTGCCGGCTCTGAACGGTTGATCCCGCCCAAGCGCCACGCCGATCGACCCGGTTTCGCGAGACGTCAGTCCGGTCCATGTGTAAAAGGCGAGATGAAGCGCGATGGCGCCGGCCGCGATGCGCCGCCACACCTGAGACGACTGTGTCCACAATGATGCCGTCAGCGTTGCCGCCAGCACGGCATATCCCGGCATGAAATTCGCGACGTGCGCCATGTCGGGGCGAAACAAGAAGTAGTGCGGAAAGGCGGCTGCTGCGGCGAGGGCCACCAGCCGAGGGGCAATCACCTCACGTCGGCGATCGCCGATTGTCAGGACAACCAGCCCAGCCACGCCGGCAACAGGCGTGTAGACTAGCCAAGCGAGCGGTGTCGCCTCCGCATTGCTCCATAATGCACTCAGCGGCTGGCGTGGTAGCAATGTGCTGGCATCGATAGCGCCCGGTGATCCGCCACGAAACGGCGACGTGAGGTATTCGAGCATCAATGCCGGGTAGGCGAGGTACTGACCGATAAGCTCAAGGCCGAACCCCTTCGACGCGGCCGCGATCAACCCGGGCAGCATCACGACAACGAACGAGAGTCCAGCCACCACTGCGGTTGTTCCGCGACCGCGTGTCTTCAGCGCAATGAGGACGGCCAGAAGGATGGCGAACGCGTAACCGAAATCGGGTCGCAATTGAAATGAGAGCGAGAGGACGGCTCCTGCAAGCGCGGCGTCGAGCCGACTTTCGCTGTCGAGGCGTATCGTCAAGCGTGCTTGGGCCGCAACATTGAGCATGATGCAAAGACCGTAGAATGCCGTCGCCGGAAAAGCCGGAACAAGGGCAGGCACGACGGCGACGACGGCCGCGAGGCGACGCTGACCGGTCAGCATCACGATGGAACTGTAAATTAGGAGCGTTGTGACCGTGATGGCGCCATAGAAAATCCAACGCACAAACGTAAAGTCGACACCAAACCATTGAAACAGCATTGCGCCGATCTGGAACCACAACGGGCCGTAATTCATCGCGAGGTCGCCCGGATTTCGTCCCAGATAGAGTTCGAAGGCGATCTGCGCGTAGTTGCCGTCGTCGGCAAAGTTGAAGCCGACGTTGGCGTAGCGCGCATAATAAAGAACCGATGCGATCGCCAGTGCCGTGGGCACGATCAACGCGCGCCAGTTCTGCCGGAGTGCCGGTGAGGAATGCATGAGGCCGACGATATCAGCTTAGAGACTGGCGTTGTATCGTCGCATCCACGCCTGAAACATCAATGCGGCCCACAAGTCGTGCGGCCGGTTGGCGTTTTCGGACTGATGCTCGGTCCAGGCCTGGGTGATGAGCTCGGCGTTGATAACGCCGCTACTGTCGAGGGCCTGGCGCGTGAGCAGAGTGGAACCCCATTCCTTCAACGGCCCCCGGAGCCACGATCCGAGGGGAACGTCGAAACCCACTTTCGGGCGCTCCATCAGCGTCTTCGGCACGTGAGTGTGCACGATATCGCGCAGGATTTTCTTGCCGACGCCGCCTTCGAGCTTGGCCGCCCAGGGCACGCTTGCCATGAACTCGACCAGGCGATGGTCGAGAAACGGTGCGCGCGCCTCAAGCCCAACCGACATGGTGGCACGATCGACTTTGACCAAGATGTCATCGGGCAGATAGCCGACAAAATCCCGATACATCATCAAATCCCCAGCCTCGCGATCGATACCGGGGTCATGCCACGGCGGCGAATCCGAGCCGTGCGTCGTTGGCGCCTGCCGCCAGCGCGTGGTGAGGCGGTCGTAGACCGCCGACGCATCCGACGCCGGCAGCGCTTGTGCGAATTTGTCGACTCGTTCGGCCATGTGTGACTGACCAATCATCGAACCAATCGCATCCCATAAATGCGCCGACGGCGCGCGCAGCATCCAGGCCAAGCCGGACCGAATGACGCTGGGGGCCAGCGCGGATGCTCGCGCAATCTTCGGCCCAAGGCGATGCCGATTGTAACCGCCAAAAACCTCGTCGCCGCCGTCGCCGGACAGGGCGACTGTCACCTGCCGTCGCGCCATGCGCGCCACCAGGATCGTCGGAATCTGGGATTCGTCCGCGAACGGCTCGTCATAGATGGCTGGCAGATCTTCGATCACGCCGAGCGCCGCTGATGGTTCCAGCCTCAGTTCTGTATGGTCGGTTCCGAGGTGGTGGGCGACGGCGCGCGCGTGTGCCGCTTCATCGATGGCGGGATCGATTGAGCCTACCGTAAACGTTCTGACCGGTGTGCTTGCATGACGCTGCATGAGCGCCACGACGGCGGTTGAGTCGTATCCGCCCGACAAGAAAGCGCCGAGCGGCACATCCGCGACCATGCGCGCGGCGACGGCATCCGAGAGCAGCGTTTTCGCTTTGGCCTGAAGCTCGCTGGGTGGAGCGATGTCAGGTTTGAAATCTGACCGCTTCCAGTATGACTGAAGGGTAATTTTGAAACTCTGGCCGTCGCTTTTGATTTCGGCGATGTGACCGGGCGGCAGTTTCGCGAAATCACGATAAATGCTAAACGGACTCGGGACGTAGCCGAAGCGAAAGAATTCATGAGCTGCGTTTGGATCGATTTTACGTTCAAAACCAGGCAGCGTGAGTACGGCCTTCAGTTCCGATGCGAAGGCCAACATCGTGCCGACGTGCCCATAATACAGCGGCTTCTTTCCGACCCTGTCGCGGATCAAGGATAGGCGACGTTCGCGATTGTCCCAAACCGCGATCGCGAACATGCCGTCGAACTTGGCGAGGGCCTCGACGACACCCCAATGGTCGAAGGCCGCGAGCATGACCTCGGTGTCCGACGACGATGAGAACTTGAACCCGGCGCCCGCCAGCGTTCGGGCCAAATGGCGAAAATTATAGATGGCGCCGTTGAAGATCGCGACATATCGCCCGCTGGTCGAAGTCATCGGCTGGCGGCCATTGTTGGACAGATCGAAGACCGATAAACGGCGGTGCGCCAGGGCAATGCCGGCGCGATCATCGCACCAGACGCCTGCCGAATCAGGGCCGCGATGAGCGAGGGCGTTGGCCATGCCCTCGGCCAACGAAGCAAGCGGTGGGCCCGCCATGTCGCGGGTCAGGAGTCCGGCCAATCCACACATGGCCGGCATCACTCCCGATTCCGGCGTTTGGGTCAACCGTGGAACGGGGTTCTCGGGCATGGTCGGGCGGGATAGTGTTATCGGGGGCGAGGGGCGGGATGTCAGGGCGCGATCGAATCAAGGCTGAAGTCGAGACCATTCGCGAGCGCTATGCGCGACGGGCTGAACTTCCGCCCGATCGCTACAGCATATTCACGCCTGACGTTTTGCAGCGCGCGCATTCGGCCGAGCGGTCGTTGATCAAACTGCTCAAAGATCATGGCCGTTCATCGCCCGCGGCATTGTCCGTGCTTGAGGTGGGGTGCGGCGAAGGGGTCAATCTTCTCAATTTGATCAGACTTGGATTCAATCCGGCGTTGATGACCGGAATTGATCTCCGCGGGGAGGCGATTCCCGTCGCCCGACGGAATTTGCCGGCTGCGGTTAAATTGATGGTGGGCGAAGTCAGCAGCGCCGAGTTCGGCGCCGAGACGTTTGATATTGTCTCTCAATCGACGGTTTTCAGCTCGATCCTCGATCGTGCGACGCGAAGCGCTGTGGCGGAGCGCATATGGACTCTGACGAAACCCGGCGGCGCGATTCTGTGGTATGACTTGGCGCGTGACAATCCTTGGAACAAGGATGTCGAGGGCATGCCGTTGACCGTCGTACGCGAACTGTTTCCACGCGCAGTGATCGATGCGCGCCGCATCACGTTGGCGCCGCCGATCGCGCGGGTGCTCGCCGCCGTTCACCCCTCGCTGTGCACGCTGTTCGAGACGATTCCGTTGTTCAGGTCCCACCTGCTGTGCTGGATCGGCAAGCCATGTGATGGGGAATCACGGTGAGCGACATCGCCATCGCGCGTTCTCGGGAACTGCGCTTTAGCACGGCTGTTGCGCTGGCACTCGGCGTGTTTTCCATTCTGATCGCCGGCGCCTTTGTCGCCGAGTACTGGGTGCGCTTTGGCGACATGATCGCCGAATCGGGACGCGCGGTTTTTGCCGAGCGGCAAAGCGCCATTTCGGCGCAACTCAACGGTGTCTTCGAAGGGCCGCAGTTCGCCGCCCTCAGTCTCGCCGCTTCGGATCAGGTGCGAAACGGGGACATTACCGGAACGGAAGAAGTGCTGCTGGCGATCCATGCCTTCAATCCGCAAATCGTCAACATCAAGATTGGACTGGAGAGCGGACTCTATTTCACGACGACGCGAATCGCTCCGGTTCCGGACACGCGATATTACACGCCACCGCCGGGCGCCGCTTACGCCGTCGTCACCGTGACGCCGACACCGGATGGCCGCTTTACTCAAACGGTCCGTTTCCGCG